>NZ_JAMZGM010000007.1 GCF_024158605.1 Sebaldella sp. S0638
TGCTGTCTATTTTGTGATACTCATTTTTTTATTTAAAAATTCTTCTTTTTTTCCTTGACATTTTATAACTGGTCTATCAGATTATCTGTATCTGATCCGACAGCATTTCCAATAAGGGTTCCATAAGCTGCATTACCTACATTAATAACTCCGTTTGAACCATCTATGCTCACATCTGTCAGCGCATTATCACCGTTCCCAATTTCAAGTCCAATTGACCTTGTTGCGTTCAAATCAATATTTCCAATTTTTACATCTGCTACCGGAGATACACTACCACTATTTATAAGTAGTGCTGTTATTCTACTATAAGATGAACCAAATCCCAGAGGCATTTCTGTAGTAATTTTCCCTGAATTAATAAGCTCTCCCTTTATTAATGGCTTAGAATATATAGGGTCAAGCTGCATTCCGACTACTCTTCCTAAAGCTGTACTGGGATTCATGTTTAAAGTAATTTCTCCTTTATTTTCCAATGTTGCAGTTGGAAGACCCGAAGCTGTGGAGTTTATCAAATTTAATGACAGACCCACTAAAATTCCCCGTGATCCTGCACCTCTGCTTAATCCCAAAGTTCCCTCGTGTACAACACTGCTGTCTTGAGTGATATAATTTGGCATGTATGATAAAAAGGCAAATGTACTATTTTGTGTTGAATTTGCCCTTAAACTCCAGTCTCCCTTTATTGTGAAATCTCCATCTACTCCTATGTTTAAGACAGATATAGATGATCCTTGTCCGGTATGGCTTTCACTGGCATTAGTCACTCCTGTTAATCCTGTATTAGAATAATTCACTTGTCCAGTCATGGTTAAGCTGGTAGGACTGTCCCACTTAACTTCAGTACCACCCGCTGAATCTATATTTAAATTTTCAAACATTTTACTTCCGCTGGTATTGTATGCTATGATATTTGTTTCTTCACCTGTTTCTACAGAATTTTGCCCGGAATTTTTATTAGGTACTGCTGCACTCATCCCAGTGTTATTATAAACCGCCACTGATATAGGTACATAATCTACTGCTTCCGGCAAAATTACATTCACACTGGGGATAGATATATTTATCTCCGGCTCAAATGGTGAAGTCAAATCCAGACTTATATTTTCTCTAGCTAGTCCTCTTATGGGAATTACCATTCCTAAATTTATAGTTTTAGGATCCATCTCTGTGATTGTAGAAACAAATTCCTTACTTCCGCCTCTGTCTATATTATTATAAAATCCTGAGAAAAAAATCTGCCATTCTAAATATTCAGGCTTTACTACATAGTCACCCTGTAAATATAAATCTTTTAGTTCCTTATTTCTTTGTTTTAATATCTTCTCTATCAATTTGTAATTATCTCTGTTCGATTTCCCTGCTTGAAAATTTTTAACTATACCATTATATAGTTTTTCTGTCTTTCTTTCCGATGCTTCACCAGGTAATGCTGCCATTGCATTTAATGCAAATAGGGCAAACAATTTTTTATTCACTTTCATTCTTTCTCCTTCTTTCATTACCCATTAAAATAATATATTTCTAACATGCTCCTTTTAAAGAAATTTATTCAACGGAAATTTATTAAACAATTATACTAACTTATCATTTATCTGTCAATTATTATTTATATAATAATGCTAATCATTTATTTATTTATTTATTTATTTCTTTCGTCTTTGTTTTTTATTTGAATATATTAATTTTTTTCAAAGCATAATACACAAAAATTGTATTTTATGTTTTCATCATCAGAAAAATACTTTCTTACTTAGAATAGAACAATACAATTTTTTCTTTAAAGGTGTATTTTCCAAACATGTTTTTTACTATTCCTTATTTTAAAAATTACTGTATAAAAAATTTATTTTCATCACTAATTTAAATCAATCTAAATAATCAAAATACACTATAAAATAATTTTTTGAATAAAAATACGATATCTTCTCTTTCTTTTTTCTTATTATTTTCACTACTGCTTTCTAGATGTTGGCTCATTTGAAAATTAGTACTAAAAAAAGACTCTGCATAAAACAAAGTCTTCAATATTCTATTCTTATATATTGTATTTTTCTTTAGTTTTCTTTACTCTTTCAAGTGTTCTTTCTTTCCCGATAATTCCTATTACGGTATACAGATCAGCACCTCTTGCCTTTCCTGTAAGCACTGCTCTTATCGGCATTAATACAGCTGCAGGACCTTCGCCAAGTTCTTCCTGAAGCTCATTCAGTATCTTAATTGCTTCTTCTTCACTGATCTTTTCATTTAATGCACTGATTTTACTTACGAAAAGCTCTATTGCTTTCTTTCCTGTCTCAGTTTCCATTGATGAATAAAGTTTTTCCACTGATTTTCTTTCTTTTTTATTCTCAGCTTCTTCAGGATTAGGCAGCTCAAAATCATCTTCATAATAGATCACTGATTTTTCAGGAAGTTCTTTTAATGTCTGTGCAGACTCTCTCCCTATTTCCACTATTCTCATAAGTTTTGCGAATTCATCATCACTTAAATTCTCATCTTTATAATAACCGGTTTTCACAAAATAAGGCAGAGCAAGTGTCGTAAGCTCTTTCAGATCCTTAAGTTTCATATGCTGGTTATTTACCCACCCCAGCTTAACGAGGTCAAATACTGGTCCTCCAAGCGAGATTCTGTCAAAAGAAAAATTCTCGATCATTTCTTCAAGGCTGAATATCTCTCTGTCTCCTCCGAAACTCCATCCCATAAGAGCAAGAAAGTTCAGAAGTCCCTCTTTCAGATAACCCTCTTCTACATAGTAATTCAGAGAAACAGGATTTTTTCTTTTTGATATCTTTGATTTATCAGAATTTCTCAAAAGCGGCATATGGTACCACTTTGGTTCATCCCATCCAAAAGCTTTATACAGCTGTATATGCTTAGGAGTCGAAGCTATCCATTCTTCCGCTCTTATTACATGTGTTATCTCCATAAGATGGTCATCTACTATATTAGCAAGATGGTAAGTAGGAAATCCGTCAGATTTCAGTAAAACCTGATCATCTATTTTGCTGTTTTCAAAAACTATATCTCCTCTTAATTCGTCATGAACAATAGTATCACCTTCATAAGGCATTTTTAGTCTTATTACATAAGGAGCGTTTTCAGCGAGCTTCTGTTTCACTTCTTCATCTGTAAGGTTTCTGCAGTGTCTGTCATAGCCCGGCGCCTGCTTCATGGCTATTTGTCTTTCTCTCAGCTTGGCAAGTCTCTCAGGTGTACAGAAACAATAGTAAGCTTCACCATTTTCCACTAATTTTTCTGCATATTCCTTATATATATCAAATCTTTCAGACTGTCTGTACGGCCCTTTTGCGCCTCCTACGTCCGGTCCTTCGTCATAGTTAAGACCAAGCCAGTGCATAGCATCAAAAATCTGCTGTTCAGAGTCCTGTGAAAATCTTGTTCTGTCTGTATCTTCTATTCTTAATAAAAAATCCCCGTTATTCTTTTTAGCAAATGCATAATTAAAAAGCCCGATATATGCAGTTCCCACATGCGGATCTCCAGTTGGAGAAGGGGCTATTCTTACCCTTACTCTTTTACCTTCCATTTTTCCTCCTATTTATTAATCTGTATTCTTATACCATTTTAAATATTCATTTATAAAATTATCTATATTTCCGTCCATCACTTTGTCTACATTACCTTCTTCGGCTTTTGTCCTGTGATCTTTTACCATTTTATAAGGCTGGAATACATATGACCTTATCTGGCTTCCCCACTCTATCTTAGACTGCTGTCCCTGTATTTCCGATATCTCGTTTTCTCTTTTCTGCATTTCGATTTCCAGCAGTTTTGATTTCAGTATTTTCATGGCAGTTTCTCTGTTTTTCAGCTGTGATCTTTCTTTCTGACATGTTACCACTGTATTCGTAGGTATATGTGTAATTCTTACGGCTGAATCTGTGGTATTTACGTGCTGACCGCCCGCTCCGCTGGATCTGTAGGTATCTATTTTCAAATCATCAGGCTTAATAGCCAATTCTACGTCATCTTCCAGTTCAGGAAGTACATTCACCGCTGCAAAAGATGTATGTCTTTTTTTATTCGCATCAAAAGGTGAAATCCTTACAAGTCTGTGAACCCCTTTCTCGCCTTTCAGGTAACCATATACATATTCACCTGAAATACTAAGTGTCACACTTTTTATTCCTGCTTCATCGCCTGCAAGCGAGTCTAGTATTGATACACCAAATCCATGTATAGCTGCCCATCTGTCGTACATTCTGTAAAGCATCTCTGCCCAGTCACAGGCTTCTGTTCCTCCTGCTCCTGCATTTATTGTCAGTATGGCATTACAGCTGTCATACTTCTCATCAAGAAGTAATTTTATCTTAAAGCTTTCTACTTCATTTTCCAGATTTCCGACTTTTTCCCTAAGCTCTTCCTGAAACTCAGTCTCTCCGTTTTCCATGAATTCCAGTAAAACACTCGAATCTTCCAGAAGTGTATTTAATTTATTAAATTCATCCCTGTTTTTTTTCAGAATATTCAAATCTTTTATAATTCTCTGGCTTTCCTGCTGGTCATCCCAGAAATTTTCCCTAAGTGTCTGTTTTTCCAGCTCATCTATTTTTGTCTTTAAATTTTCCAGATCAAAGATGCCCCCTAATTTCTTCTATACTTTCAGCAAACCCTTCAATCTCTTTTTTGATTTCAAAAAGATCCATATTTTCTCCTCTAAAAATAAATTTCATTACTGCATATTATATCATAAATATCAGTCCTTTTCAAATATTTGACTATTTTCAGTGCTTTTTTTATCTGCGAATTTATTATAGATAATTTTCTTTATATAAGTTTGTACATAAAAATTCTCTTGACATCTTATACAAAAAATTATAGCATATTTATATAAACAAAATATTTTATAAACTAATTTTATATATGGAGGCTGAGATGAAAATAGCTTTATTTGATGTAAAACCGTATGACAAAGAATTTTTTGAAAAATGGAATAAAAAATATAACGCCAGTATTACATATTTTGAAGAAAGACTTTCTGTGAATAATGCTGTTCTTACGAAATATTATGATGTAGTCTGTGTTTTTGTCAATGATGATGTTAATGAAAAGGTTTTATCTATTCTTGCCAAAAACGGTATCAGACTTTTGGCATTAAGAAGTGCAGGTTATAATAATGTTGACTTTAAAGCTGCTAAAAAATACGGTGTAAAAGTGGTAAGGGTTCCTGCTTACTCTCCTTATGCAGTGGCAGAACACGCTCTCGCACTGATTATGACACTAAACAGAAAAATTCATAAAGCATACAGCAGAACCAGAGACGGGAACTTTACGCTGAACGGTCTTCTCGGAACTGATCTTCATGGTAAAACTGCGGGTATTATAGGTACAGGAAGGATTGCCAAAATATTAATCGGTATCTTAAAAGGACTCGGAATGAATGTTCTGGGTTATGATAAGTTCCCTGATGAAAAAGCTGCAAAAGAAATAGGGTATACCTATGTTACACTAGATGAATTATACAAAGAATCAGATATTATATCGCTTCATTGTCCGCTCACTCCGGAAACTATGTATCTTATTGATTATAACAGCATAAAGAAAATGAAAGACGGCGTTATGATTATTAATACAGGAAGAGGAAAACTCATTGATACAAGCATGCTTATCGAAGGACTTAAAGATAAGAAAATAGGTGCCGCAGGTCTTGATGTATATGAAGAGGAAGAATCATATTTCTTTGAAGATGATTCTGCTGATATTCTTCAGGATGATGTACTTGCAAGACTGCTTACATTTAATAATGTCATTGTTACATCCCATCAGGCATTCTTTACTAAAGAAGCTCTTGACGGAATAGTAGAAACTACCTTTAATAACATACTGGAATATCATAATAAACAGGAGCTTACAAATGAAGTATATTATGATGAAAAAGAGAACAGAATAGTAGAGGGGAATTTACAGAAACGTTAAGTCTTTATTTAAAATATAAAATTCAGATAACAATATAATTTTTTTCAAAACAAAAGAGCAGTTTCCTGCTCTTTTTATATTATTTATCCTATTGCTTCTTCATACTTCTTCGCTACTTCATTCCAGTCTACTACATCAAAGAATGCTTTTATGTAATCAGCTCTTACGTTTTTATACTTTAGGTAGTATGCATGTTCCCATACATCTAATGCAAGAATAGGCTGACCTTTATTTTCACATTTACACATAAAAGGGTTATCCTGATTAGGAGAAGATACTACTTTCAGGTGACCGTCTGCTGTTGCTACAAGCCATGCCCATCCTGAACCAAATCTTCCTGCTGCTTTAGCAGATATCTCTTCTTTTAATTTGTCAAAACTTCCAAAATCTGCTTTTATTTTTTCTGCAAGTTTACCAGTAGGTTCTCCGCCGCCATTTGGAGACAGAATTTCAAAATAAAGATTATGGTTATAATACCCTCCACCGTTATTTTGAACAGCTGTTCTTAGTTCTTCCGGAATAGCATCCAGATTACTTAAGATTTCTTCTATTGATTTCCCCTTTAGTTCAGGTAATTTTTCTATAGTATCATTTAGGTTCTTAGTGTATGTTGCGTGATGTTTTCCATAATGAGTCTCCATAGTAAGAGTATCTATATGCGGCTCCAAAGCATCAAAAGCGTATTTCAGTTTAATTTGTTCAAACATTTGAATCCCTCCTGTAATTTATTTTATTATACAAATTCTATCACTTTATTTTTAATTTTTCAAGATTTAATTTGAAAATTATTTTATTTGTAAATCAAACTATTTTTATTTTACACAAACAAAAAAAGCAGGGCTTGTTAAGCACCCTGCTTTTTCCGGCACGGTTACTCCTTTACTATGTAACCTACACCTCTTACAGTTTTTATTATTTTTTTGTCATATCCTTTGTCTATTTTTGATCTTAAGAAGTTAATATAAACATCAACTATGTTACTTTCTGTAATAAAGTCAATGTCCCAGATTTTTTCTGATATCATTGTTCTTGTAAGTACTCTGTTTTTGTTTTTCAAGAAGTATTCCAGAAGTAAGAACTCTTTATTAGTAAGTTCAATTTCTTTTCCTGCTCTTTTTACTTCTCTGTTAATAGGATTTAGTGTTAAATCATATGCTGATAAAACTTCCGATGAATCGTCATTTCCCTGTCTTGTAAGTGTTCTTACTATTGCTTTTACTTTAGCAGACAGCTCATCCAGTTTATAATCATTATAGATATAATCGTCTATTCCCTGTAGTAATGCTTCTGTTTTTGAGTATCTGTCATCTTTATCTATTGATAACAGAATATAGCTGTTTTTCTTGTTGTCTATAATTTCTTCGAGCTCTTTTGAAAAAGTATTCTTAAAAGATTTAATATCAAGCATTACTATATCTATTGTATCTGATTTTAATTCCTGCATCATTTTATTTTTGTCTTCTGCCAGTGAAACACTGAAACTCAACTCTTTCATCAGCTGACCTACTACAAGTCTGCTTTTTTCATTACTATTAAATATTAAAATTTTCATTTTGTTTCCTCCAAAAATATTTTATTTTACTTTATCTAAGATCTGATCAATGATTTTATTTAGCCGAATGCTTGCTTCTGATTCGTTCTGGATGTATGGTTTTCCACTGTCTCCAGCATAGGCAATATTTTTATCCATAGGTATGGAACCTAGAAAATTAGCTTTCAGTTCCTTTGCCATTTTTTCAGCTCCGCCTTTTTTAAATATATTGACTTCTTCTCCACATTCAGGACATATAAACCCACTCATATTCTCAATTATCCCAATTAATTCCATATTTACCAATCCTGAAAATTTCACTGATCTCCTAGAGTCTAATAACGCTACATCTTGAGGAGTTGTTACAACTATTGCCTTTGTCCCTACACCCACATTTTGTGCGATTGTTAGTGTTTCATCACCTGTACCTGGCGGCAAATCTACTATCAGATAATCTAATTTACCCCAAACTACATTTTCTAGTATTTCCATAATAGCGCCCATTTTTTGTGGTCCTCTCCAAATTACTGGATCCGTACTAGGAAGAAAAAAACTTAAGGATGTCGTACACAGATTCTCATTTATCTTGTATGGAACTGATAAATCGGTTAACTTTTCCCCTTCTACCCCTAACATAATAGGAATATTTGGCCCATGCAGATCTGCATCTAGAATCCCCACTTTATATCCTCGCATAGAAAGCCCATATGCTAAATTTACCGATAACGTGGATTTTCCAACTCCACCTTTGCCACTCATAATAACAACTTTGTTAGTAATATTACTCATATTCTCCTTGATTTTGGATTTTTGATTTTCCATATTGATATTACTATGCATGTGTGTTTTACCTCCCTTAAATCACGTAACCTGCCTTAACTCGGACACCACCTCTCCATTTTATTTTTCCTTAATTACATTTATTTGATATAATAATTAAGAGCTCTTGATTTTATTAGACAATATGTTATAATAAATTAAAAATTTAGTTTTTCATATTAATTATTACTAATATAATCAAGACATTTTACTAAGTTTTTAGCACTTTTGTCAAGCATATTTTAATTTTTTAGTAGAACTCATTCTAAATTTTTTAAACAACATCTTTTCAGACCAATAAAATTAGGTGTTCCCGCCAATATTAAAAGGAGGACTTTTATGTCAGAGTATTTAAGCGATAAACCAAAAAAATTAATCATAAAAGATAAAAATGGAAATATTAAAAACTATCAAGAATTTGAGCATAATGATAATGGTGATCCCACTTATTATAAAAAAGTTGAAAATGAAAGAACAACAGTAGAATTAATCTATGAATATGAATATGATGAAATTGGACGTAAAAAAGTAACAAAAATTGCTGATTTAATAACTGATAATATTACTGTAATGGAATATGAATATTAGTTCTGTTCTTATCCGCATTTTTAGATTAAACCCTTGATATTGATTGATTTTGTAGTTTAATCAGACAAAATATCAGTTATATCATAAAATTTATGTATTAATTAGAAAGAAGGTTGTAAATATGAATGTAAGCGTGATTAACAATTTTAAAGATAATTTTGATACTCTAATACTGCCGGTCAGTAAAAACCGTAAGATTAATTCCCAAAATAAGGAACTGGACAAGAAAATTAATAAATATATTGATCTTTATTCTTTTTCTTACTCTGATGATAAATTTCTTTCTTTTGATATAGAAGTCGATATGAAGCTAAAACAAGTTGTTTTAGTTAATACTGATCTTCTTGGTAATATTATAATCAGGGATGTATTATTTGATGTATTTAATAAAATTTCCGAAAAATCAAAAAATATACTTTTTATTAATTCTGATTTATTTTTTGATGAATATATTATAACAGAAATTTTCATATTAAGATACTATAAATTTATAAAATATATGAAAAATTCCAAAAAACATAAACATCATTTATTTATTTTGACCGATAAAGAAAATATCGATCTCTCTGAAGCTGTAGAATTGGCAAATTCTGTTAACACAGCCAGAGATTTGGTTAACGAACCTTCTAATGTACTTTATCCTGAAACTTTAGCCGAATCAGCCCTTTCACTTGGGGAAAAATACGGATTTGAAGTCGAAGTATTAAATAAGAAAGAGATTAAAAAGCTGAAAATGGAATGCTTTCTAAAAGTAGGCGAGGGTTCTGACAAAGAACCAAAGCTTATTATTCTGCGTTACTACGGCAACAAAAAAGATAAGAACAAAATCGGACTCATTGGTAAAGGTGTTACATTTGACAGCGGGGGTCTTTCAATAAAACCTTCAGACAGTATGATAGAAATGAAATCTGACATGGCTGGTGCCGCTGCTGTGATTTCAGCTGTCTGTACCGCTTCAAAAATGAAGATTAAGAAAAACATTGTTGCTGTAATACCTGCCTGTGAAAATATGATTAACGGTTCATCATATAAACTCGGTGATATAATCAGATCAATGAACGGTAAGACAGTAGAAATACATAATACTGATGCTGAAGGGCGTCTTACAATTATTGATGCTGTCACTTATGCGATTCGTTATGAAAAAGCAACACATCTGGTGGATATCGCAACACTGACAGGAGCCTGCATGGTTGGACTGGGCACTGATATTACAGGAATTGTTACTAATAACGGCAATATGCTGGAAATTCTAAAAAAAGCATCAGAAATTTCCGGGGAACTTATTTGGGAGCTGCCTAATCACAGTGCCTATAAAGAAAGTCTAAAAACTCCCAATGCAGATCTTAAGAATGTAGGAACCAGATGGGGAGGAGCTATTATAGCCGGTCAGTTCATAGAGGAATTCGTAGAAGAACTGCCATGGCTCCATCTTGACATTGCAGGTCCTGCCTTCACTGAAAGCAAGTCGAAGTTCGGCAGTGCGGGAGGAACAGGAGCTGGTACCAGATTATTATATGAATTTATAAAAAACTTTTAGCCGTAAATATAGAAGAGCTGTTTTATCATAACAGCTTTTTTTATTATGACAGAAAGTATACGGTTTCCTTATTGTTGAATAAGTAGTGACTTCTTTGATGAAATACCATTTTATAAACATTGCTTTGCTTTTCAGATATATCTCTTTTATTTTTATATTATTTTAAATTTTCTGATTTTTCATATTTTTTCTTTTATAAACTTACTTAATTAATTAATTAATGCAGCAATTAAAAAAACTTTTTTTTAAAAGATTTTCTCGTTTTTTTTCTGCTGAAAATAATCGTTAAAGCGAGTAAATTCCATATTATTTTTCATTATTCTTTTGCCCGACCCTTATTTTTCAGTAGTTTTCAGTAAATCATCAAAAAATTTTATTTTTTTTAAACTCTAAATGCATTATAAAAATTGATACTTTCTCTAAAAATTAAATCATTTATTATTTAAAAATATTTGTTGACATATTTTATATAAGATAATCTTTTGACTCTAAATTTTGGTATTATTCTTATAAATTTTCCAATAAAATGAAATAAATTGAAATATGTGAAAAGCATTGAAATTTGTTCAAATAAATAACCGGTTAGTAAATGAATATGTAGACCTTCTCTATTTATAAATTATTATATCACATTTTATAGTAATAGTGAAAGAAAATAATTCTTATTTATTTATTAACAAACCTAAGATACTTCTAATATAAATGCAAGACATAGAAAAAAACACTCTTTATTTTAAAATGAACATACTAATTTATATACAAGTTTTTTACGATTATTTTACACAAAAAAACAAGCAGGGTTAATTGTCTGCTTGTTTTAAATTTCGCAAATTCCATTAATGATTACAATAATTCAATTGCATTTTTATATATGTCTTCAGCTGTGATTTCGTATTCTTTCATTAAGTAATCCAGTGTTCCTACCTGTCCATATCTTTCTTTTATTCCTACTCTTCTCATTTTAGCAGGATGATTTTCTGCGAGAACCTCAGCTACAGCTGATCCTAAACCGTTATGTATGCTGTGGTTTTCACATGTTACTATTTTCCCTGTTTTTTCTGCATATTTTACTATAAGGTCTTTATCTATAGGCTTTAGTGTAAACATATCTATTACTGCTGCGCTATATCCGTCTTTTGCCAGCATATCTGCTGCTTTAAGCGCTTCAGACACCATAATACCGTTTGCTATAAGAGTCACATCACTTCCGTCTCTTATTACATTTCCTTTTCCTATTTCGAATACAGAACCATCTTCATATATTTTTTCCGCATTTTTTCTCATAGTTCTTATCCAATGAAACCCTTCTGTTTCGGCCACCTGTTCTAATATATTTTTGAACATTACACCATCAGTCACCTCAAGAACAACTGCCCCTGCAAGCCCTCTGACAATCCCCATATCTTCAAAAGACATATGAGTTCCGCCGTTATGCACTGCTGTTACTCCAGCATCAGAAGCTATTATTTTTACATTATTCTTTTGATATGATATTGACATAAACAGCTGATCAAAACATCTTCTGCTGGCAAACGCTGTAAATGTGTGAAAAAATGGTATTTTACCGGCAATAGACATTCCTCCTGCCATACCTGCTATATGTGCTTCCATTATTCCGCCGTTTATTACTCTTCCCGGAAGTTCTTTCTGGATGCTGTCTGTAGTCATCGAACTCATAAGGTCGGCTTCAAGAACTACTATTCTTTCATCTTTTTTCATAAGTTCCAGTAAAGTGGAAGAATATACTTTTCTCATTTCCATATCATCTTTTTTTCTTTCACTGTATACTTTATACATTATTCCACCTCCCCTTCCAATTTCACAATGGCTTTTTCTATTTCTGCCTTTATTTCATCAGTAAGTCTCAAATGATGCGAATTTTTAAGATTTTCTATATATTCTACACCCTGACCTTTTTTTGTATTAAGAATTATTGCAAGAGGTCTTTCATTTTCTCCTCTTTTATTTTTTACAAGGTTATATATTCCTTCTATATCGTCGCCTTTTACTTCCACGCTGTCAAATCCAAAGGCTTTGAATTTTTCGGTTAAAGAAAATGGTTTTATAATCTCTTCAAGGGTTCCGTCCAGCTGAAGCTTGTTATAATCCACAAACACAGTAAGGTTGTTCAAATTATGATGTGCTATAAACTGAAACGCTTCCCAGCATTGACCTTCATTTAATTCACCATCTCCAAGTATAGTAAATACACGGTTATCTTTTCCGGAAATTTTTTCTGCCATTGCTATTCCTGTAGCTAATGAGACTCCCTGACCCAGTGAACCGGTTGTAGCATCTACTCCTTTAGTCAAAAGTCTGTCAGGATGACTTGGAAGATGAGTGCCGTTTATATTCAGAGTCATTAATTCCTCTCTGGGAAAGTATCCTTTTATAGCAAGAGCTGCGTATAAAGCAGGCCCCGCATGTCCTTTTGACAATACCATATAATCTCTTTCGTCCCAGTCCGGATTTTTAGGATCTATTTTCATTACACCGCCATATAATACTGCAAGAGTTTCCACTACCGAAAGACTTCCCCCAAAATGACCAAACCCCAGATTTGCCAGCATTTTTAACATGGATATTCTTATATCTTTTGCCAGTTTTTTTATTTCATTATAGTTTTCCATTTATTCCTCCTGTATTTTGTTTATTTTGCTGCATCTGTTTCAGGCATTTTTTTCTTAGGCATCATGTAGTTTAATGCTACAAGTATTGCCAATATAGCTACAGCTATTATTGTTATCACGTTTTTATCCATGAATCTTGCCATATTTCCTAAAACTATACCTACCAGTCCGAAATCAGCATCTGAGAATGTAGTATTCGCGAATCCCAGAGATCCTAAAACCGGCAGAAGCATTACAGGTAAGAACGTAATTAACAGTCCGTTTGCAAATGCCCCAAGCATTGATCCTCTTCTTCCTCCTGTAGCATTACCGAATACGCCTGCTGTTGCTCCGCAGAAGAAGTGAGGAATTACTCCCGGAAGTATTAACACCATATTTAATTGTCCAAGTACTATAAGTCCTACTATTCCACCCAAAAAGCTAAATAAGAATCCTACAAGAACTGCATTTGGCGCATATGGGAATACTACCGGACAGTCTAATGCAGGTTTTGCAGACGGTACCATTTTTTCAGAGAATCCTTTAAATGCAGGTATTATTTCTCCAAGAATTAATCTAACTCCTGATAATATGATAAATACCCCTGCTGCAAATGTAATTGCCTGAATAATAGAATACACAAGATAGTTATCTCCGCCGCTTAAATTAGTCTCTACGAATTCTCTTCCTGATAATACTGCCAAGATCAGATAAATAACCATCATAGTAAGTGATATTGAGATTGAACTGTCTCTCAAAAAGCTGAGATTTTTTGGAAGATTCATATCTTCTGTTGATTTTGAACCTTTTCCTACAGCTTCACCCACGAATCCGGAAAGAACGTAACCAAGTGTTCCGAAATGTCCGAAAGCTATATCGTCATTACCTGTAATTCTTCTCATGTGTCTTTGTGCCATTGCAGGGAATAATGCCATTATAAGTCCTAAAATTATTGATCCTACCAATACCAGCTGAACACCGTCAAATTCCGCCACACGAAGAATTATTGCTATCATACATGCCATATATAATGTGTGGTGTCCTGTAAGGAAAATATATTTCAGTCTTGTGAATCTTGCTATAAATATATTAAATATCATTCCGAATGCCATAATATAAGCTGTCATTGCACCGTATTCACCAAGTGCTATAGATACAATTGCCTCGTTATTCGGGATAATTCCCTGTATATGAAAAGCCTGCTCAAACATTTGTCCCAACGGATCCAGAGAGCCTACCAATACTCCGGCTCCTCCGCTCAGTACTAAGAATCCCAATATTGTTTTTATTGTTCCTTTTACCACATCAGTGAGCGGTTTTTTTTGTGCCACCAGACCAATTAACGCCATTAGTCCTACCAAAACTGATGGTACTTTTAATATGTCGAATACGAACATAAGTAATCCATTCATCATTAAACCTCCTAAAATTATTTTCCAAAATATTTGCTTAATTTTTCTTCCAGTTCATTCATGTCAATAATATTATCCAATACTACTAACTTATCTTCCGGAACACTCGCACTTGCTGCAATATCTTTTCCCATTACGAATAAATCTGCCGCATCAGGTGTAGCACTTGATAAATCTGAATGTTCCACTTCTGCATCTACTCCTATTTTCTGTATTACTTTTTTTATGTTCATCTCCACAAGGAAGCTGCTTCCCAGTCCTGAACCGCATACTGCCATAATTTTCATAATTTTTCCTCCTGATATTTTAATTAAAATAAAATTTTGTGATCACGCTGATCAATTGAAGTATTCCTGTCTTTGCCATATTTTCATTTCTTGAAATATGAATAAGATAAGGAATTAATATTTATTTATTATATTTGTTACTTCCTCCATTGTTTTGGCATTCATTAATGCCTCTACTTCATCATCATCCTGCAGAAGCTCTGAAAAACCTGTTAATGCTTCTATATGTTTCTCGCTGTCTTCTGCTGCGAGTATAAAAATCAATTTCACTTTATTGTCCCCGTAATTCACGGGATTTTCCAGCTTCAAAAGTGACATTGATGTTCTAGATACTCCGTTTTCGGGTCTTGAGTGCGGCATTGCCACCCCTTCCCTCAGCACTATATAGAATCCCAGTCTCTTTATATCGTTTGTCATTGAATTTACATAGTCTTCAGATATAAATCCTTTTTCCAGCAATGGTTTCGCTGCTATTCTTACTGACTCTTCCCAGTCTGAAGCGCTTTCCGTCAAATTTATATTTCCGTTTAAAAATTCTTTTAGCATATTGATGCCCCCTAAACTTTTGTTTTTAAAAAATAATCTATTACTTCATTTTTATCTTTTGCTCTAAGCAGCTCCCCTTTTAAGTTACACTTTGTTATAAGATCAAATAAATCATTAAGGATAGTAAGATGTGATTTATTTTCATTACTTGCAAATGATATAAAAATATTAGCTGACTTTTTATCAGGGAATAAAACAGGTTTCTTTACTACCAGCACTCCTACGCCCAGTTTCAGTACGTTATGGCTGATCCCCGCATGCGGAAGTGCTATTCCGTCGTCAATAACTATATATGAACCGTATTTTTTTACCAGATTTATCATTTCATCTATATACTCTTCTTTCACATACATATTGTCCACCAGAAGATTTCCCGATATTCTTATTGCTTCTTCCCAGCTTTCCACTTCATCCAGTACCGTTACACTTTTTTCATTTATAAATTCTTTTATATGTGTGGTTTTATAGTCTACATCATCTATTATCCTGTTTTTAAACTCCTGCTTTATTTCATTAATAAGAATTTCCTCATTGATAATCTTTGTATTTTTCTTTATTATTTTCAAAATTTTTGACAGAAAAATTTTATTATCATTTTTTGGTATATTATATTTTGCCATTTCAAGATAATCTTCCTGTTTTAACATTGGATTTATTTTTACCACCGGAATTTCATATTTCTCGTTTATATCAAGCGTAGTCAGTATTAAATCTATATTTTTATAATTTTTCAGTGCATCTTTCAGCAGGTAATAAGGAAGTACATCCACTATATCTACATTATAGTTTTCCTTTATACTCTGTTCCAGAAGTCTTGAACTCCCGTAACCAAGACCGCATACTAAAAGAATTCTTTTCAGATTCTGATGTGTATTTCTGTCTATTGATGCCTTAAAATGAAAGGCAAGAAGAGCCTGCTCCTCTTCGGGAAATTCTATTCCAAACATTTTTTCAATATCTTTGATTATTATCTTCACTATTTCCAAAACGGGGTCTTTACTTATTATCAATTCCTTGAAAACAGGGTTTGTTACCCTTACATTATTTCTGATTCTGTATATTACCGGCTTCATGTGGTATATGAGACAGTCTATTAATATTTCGTCATTCGTAATATCCAACTCAATATATTTATTAAATTCATTTACCATCTTTTTTATAAATACTTCTTCATGAATCCAGTTTTCCAGATTATTGCTGTTATATTCATTTGTAGTTATCCCCAGAATAAAATCCGCAAGTTCCAGAATTCTTTCTTTTGGAATTTCTGTATTTTTCAAATCTTTTATTTTTTTTATCTCTTTTTCTATAATAAGAAATTCTTTCGTTTCTAAAAGGAAACTCTTGTTACTGCTCCTTGTGTATAATGACTGAATGTTTTTATGATTATCTATTAGTATTATCAGATATGCATAAATAACATAAAATATTTCATCACTGATATTTATACTAAGGTTTTTCTGGATATTTAATATAAATTCCTTGATGCTTTTTTTCTCTTTTATGTTGAAAAGACTGTCACACAGCTCTGACATGGTTTTTTTGTAAGAACTCTCTTTATCCTTTGTGTTTATGAGAATAAGATTATCTTTCAAAAGACCTATCTTATATAATTCCAGCTTGTATGCCTCTCCTTCAATCCTGTATCCGTCGTTATTTTTGTAGGTTACATCGAAACCTTCCCTTATCATCTCCTTTTTCAAAATTTTCATATCTTTTTTTATTGTAGTTCTTGATACTCTTAATTTTTCAGAACTTTTGGTAAGATTCAAACCGGTTTTATCAAAGCATAATATGAACTTCAATATTTCCAGCCGTTCTTCCTGCGAAAAAATTTCAATATCATTCAATATTGTATAAATATTTGATATATCCTGTGTATTATCAAAATACAGATTCTTTCCTGATTTTTTTATAGGACTGATATGTAATACTTCCAGAAAATAATTTATATTATCAATGTTATATCTGGCTGCCCTCTCAGAAATACCGTATTTATTACATATTTCTTCATAAGTGAATTCTTTGTTCTTAACAAAAAAATCCAATAGTTCCTGTTCTCTGTGATTTAACATGTTTATCACCCTATTATAAAATACCACAAATTTTGCAGCTTTCAATATAAACTTCCTTTCTCACATTTATGACGAAAAATTACCAGTGTATAAAATATAGATAAATCTTAGCTTTTAGAATTTTTCATCCTTTTAATAAAAATAAAATTTTACATTGTATTTTTTTATTTATAAAAATATTTTGAAATTTATTCTCTTTTTATACCTCACCTTTTTGAATAAAAAACATCCTGAAATTATATAGATTTTCTTTTTTTCTGATAACGATGTTCTAAATTAAACTTTTATCCATTTTATAAATTTATGTTTAACATATATTTTAATATTCTCTTGACATCGTTCACAGTTTTATAATATAATAAGTCATTTAATTCATTAAGGAGGAATTCATGAAAAAGTTTATTTTATTTTTAGCATTTATATTTTCTGTATCTCTGTTTGCAAATTACGAAAGCGACCTGCTTAACAGAATGAAGCCTGTAGAAAAAAAGGCAGATTCAATGCTCAGTTCATCGACAAGTACCGTAGAAATGGTCGAGGCTATTGTGTATGAAGCTGACGAATGGGATACTGAATTAAACAAGGTGTACAAACTTCTTATGTCCAATCTCTCAAAAGACGGGCAAAACTCGCTGAGAAATGTACAACGTCGGTGGATAAAAGAAAGAGACAGAAAAATAGCTCTGGAAAACAGCGGCGGTACTATGGATTTAATCAACAAAAACAGCGTATTTTTAGAAGAAACAAAAAAGCGTACTCTGGAGCTTGCTAAATCTTATGACAAACTTAAAACCGGAAAATAAATATAATAATGGTGCTGTATCTTTTAACTCCCGATACAACACCATTTTTATATACCTTATTAATTTATTACGAATATTTTCCAGTATCTGCTATTTATAAACCAAATATCTGATACTTATTTTACCGGTCTTTTCTAAAATACTGCCTTTAATGTTACACCTGCTCTGTAATCATTTTCTTTATTATCACCTGTAAAATATTCCCCTGTAATAAATATTCCATATCTGTCTTCTACTTCTACCCCTAGTGCCGCCTTTGTTCTAAATGTGCCTTTTTCGTCCTGCGGTTTTGATAATTTATGGTAATCATTTTCCACCGCAATTAATTTTGCTCTTTCTCTCTCATTCAAATCTGCTAGTTCATACTCATATGCTACATCCAATGTACCTTTCAGTTTTACTCCGGAATTTTTCCCCAGAGATACTGCACCTTTCACTTCTACTCCTGCTCTTGGCTTAGCACTCCAAGCGTCGTTTCCTTCCACTTCCAGTTTCTCAAGCCCGCTTTCACTAAATGTCGGTCTTGTTACATACATTGCCCTGAATGCACCATATGGCATTATGCTGGCATCTTTGCTTATTTTGAATTCTTTACCAAGAATATTGTCACTTGTTATACTATATGTCTCATATGTTCCGTTCATTTCTGATCTTCCAAGCGGAGAAGGCCAGTCAATATTTCTGTCTACATTATGGATACTTACTCTTCCTGTGATATCATTTCTTATTTCCCAGTCACTGGCTTTATATTTATTATGTACTCCAAGCTGTACTGTATCTACCCATTCCTCACTGCTGTTTCCGTCATTAAATTCAAATCCTGTACGTAAATATCCCAGTGAATATCCGAATGTGTGTCTGTAAGTTCTTTCTACTTCACGAAGTGCGAGTATTCCTGTAGTCGTATAGTTATAACCAGTTACTCCGTCTGTTTCTTCTCTGTTTTTACCTTTTCCTGCTATTACACTTAGTTTTACATTTTCTTTTGTATTATTAGCTGAATCCTGCAATAAGTGTAATGAGTTTTCAAATGCTCCTGCTATATCATTTTCTCTTTGATTGATATTAGCATATACATTTCCTGCCAGACTTGCCATTATGTGTCTGAAATTTTCCTCATTTGGTATATATGCTGTTTTATTATATATCTCTACCCCGTCACCTGAAGCACTCAGATAATTATTTTCCAATGCAGTACCAAAATCTTCAAACCATAACCCGTCTGTAAACTCTGTAAATGCTTTTCTTGACATATATACATCTGAACCGCTTCCTGTGGCATGAGGTGTTGCTTCCCACAGAAGTGATCCGCTTATAAAGTCATATTTTCCTGACGTTGCCTGAATTACACCCTCCAGTTTATAAACATTGGCAATTGTACCGTCTGCGAATCCCGGAAGTATAACAATAGGCTTAGAAGTCAATATCTCGTCAGCTATTATTGATGTTCCCGATAATTCGAAGTCATAGTCAGGATTTGTTGATGGCTGTACTGATGAAGGATCAGGCTTTATCATTACCTGTATTCCGTCTAATGCCAATACACCGTTAGTTTTTATTATCCCAGCATTTATCAGCGACGGAAGTGTATGAGCGTTTCCTACTGAATGTATTGTATTATCAGATATACCATTTATAACAGCTGTTCCTGAACCCACACTATGAAGCGGATCTGTCGGATCTGACGACACAAATAACTGTCCGTCACCGTAAATATTTATAGTACCAGTATTAGTAATTATAGTTCCAAGATTACCGTACATTCCTATAGCTCCGCTGCCTGTTATATTTATAGTCCCGTTATTTATTATTTCGGAACCGTCTCCTTTACCTGCCATTCCTATTGCATTATTACCTGTTACATTAATAACTCCTGTTGATTCATTAGTTATTACTCCGCCTTCTGTATACATACCAGTAGAGTAATCTCCGTTTGTTGTTACTGTACCAAAGTTATTTGCAGTTCCGCCTTTGGCTACTATTCCGTATCCTCCGTAACCTGCTGTTACATTAGCACCTGCATGGTTTATAATTGCTGCATTTTCGCCGTATATTCCTACTGAGTATTTACTATTTTGAACATCAACATCTGTTGTTCCCGAAATAAATAAAATATCTGAATTACCTACAGCTACTGTTCCATAGTTATCTACTGTTCCTCCATAGTTATAAATACCTACATTATTATTTCCTGCTGTACCTGATATAGTACCGTTATTTATCATAACTGCACCGCCAATGCCGCTTGAAGGATCCTGTGCCATATAGAAAGCTACATTATCAGAACCAGTCATTGTTACATTGCCGTTATTAGTTACTGCTGTTCCTTCTGTACTGTACATATATACAGAGTCACTTCCAAGAGTGCTGTTAGTTCCTGCATTATTTGTCAATGAACCGCCTTTTTGTATGAACCCGTAGTTACCATTCCCTATATTCAGATCTGCAGAATTAGTAACTGCAGAAGATATACCATATACAGCCACTGCTCCGTTTGTTCCCATATTTATTATTGAGCCTGCATTCAGATTAACAATACCGTTTGTTGAATATATTCCTATTCCTAAATCTCCGATATTTGATGTACCGTTATTATTAACTGTTCCTCCTGCATTGTAAATACCTATTGATCCTGCCCCTGATGTCACTGTCCCGGAGTTTGTTACTGTACTCCCGGCTATATTACTGTATATACCTATGCTTGGGTCTGACAGATTTGTTGAATCTCCTACTTTTATCTGTCCGCCCGCATTATTATTTATAGACTGACTAATTGTTCCAACAGAATATATTCCTATTGATTTATCACCTGTTAAATCTATAATTCCGCTGTTATTTACAGCACCTGTATTATTATTTGAAAATAATCCCACTGAACCTGTTCCTGTACTTGTAATATTTCCAGAACTCATGTTATCAATGTTTAATCCGTCTTTTAGATATATTCCCTGTGATCCTGCACCTACAGTTATAGAACCGCTGTTTAACACAAATGATCCGCTTCCTGAAGTCATCAGTCCTGCTGAACCTGTTCCCACAGATATTGAACCTTTGTTGCTTATTCTTGAACCGTTCTTCCCGTATATCCCAGCCGAAGTATCCCCGAGAATAATAATCCCGTTATTTTCTCCGTCTGTGTTAGCAGTCATTCCTGATGGCAGAGTTCCAGAATATTGTTTATCCAGCGCGATAGCAGCTACATTCACAGCGCCCGGAGCCGCAGTTATTGTAGAACCGTTTAGGTATACTGCAGAATTTTCTCCTGCTACCAGTGTCCCGTCAGAAGCAAGACCGGCATTTCCTGTATACTCCAGTGAACCGCCTTTCATACTTCCCAGTGTATAAGTAGAACCTGCCGCAGAACTAACAGTAAAGTTGTTATTTATTACTGCTCCCGGAATTGTATCCATATAGAATAATACTACATTTTGCCCGTTTACATCTATATTTCCTGTTCCGCTTAATAAGTTTGTATCTCCTTCAAGGTATAGACCAAGTGCGTTATTCCCGTGAAGGTTTATATTTGTTCCGCTAAGGTTAAGGTCACTGTCTTTAGCATATATTCCAATTCCGTTATTACCTACAGTTATTGTAGAACCTGTATCATTTACAGTTCCTTTATTTACGTAAACACCGATTGCATCTGTTACATTGCCGAGATTTATTGTTCCTCCGCTTAATGTTACTATTGCATCTCCTTTTGTTCCGCCTGTTCTGTTTGTATTAGAATATATACCTATTGTTCCTGATCCGCCTGTTCCTGTTATACTTCCGGAATTTGTTATCTGTATTAATCCTCCGCCGTATGTCCCGGTATTAGCAGGATCCTGATGGCTCACTCCGTAAATACCTACACCCTGATCGCCGATTGTTATGCTTCCTGTGTTTAATGTAACTGTTCCGTTTTCACCATATATACCGAAGCTTTCTCTTCCTGTTGCTGATATAGTATTACTGTTTGTTATATTACCGTTATTAGCGTATATTGCAACTGAACCATCCCCTGTGAGACTCACTGTGCTGTTATTTACCATATTGTTATATGTTACACCTGTCACAGATGAGAAGTTATCTGCCATAGCTACCTGATTAGCCAGACTTCCTGAGATTACAGCATTATTTGTGATACCTATCAGAGATTTTTCAATTGTATTATATGCATCAGTAGAATCATTCAGATTTACATTTTGATCCACTGTCAGTGTTCCTTCCAGAAGGGAAGCTATATTCCCGCCGTTCAGAGTTATACTTTTGAAAATAGAACCAATTGATCCGAAACTTAAAGATGATAAAGCAGAATTTGCATTTTGCAGTGCCATTAATGTGGCATCCTGTGAAAGCACTACATCCATATTAGTATTCAAACCTGAATAATATGTACTAAAGTAACTTGAAATTCCCATTGAGCCGTCTACTATAAATCCTGTTGATCCAGACTGTAAATTCAAAGTGCTTCCTGATGTAAAGTTAGTTTTTGTTCCTGAGTCTTTGGCTATCGAGAAGATTGAACCATTTCCCACAGTAAAGTTCGCACCTGCTGTGTTTATTGTCCCTCCTCCTGAATTATATAAAAGCACTCCGTTTGTTCCTACTTCATATGTTCCGCCTGTTGTTCCCAGAGTAATTGTTCCGTTGTCATTATAAACACCGATTGATTTATCTCCTGTAGCATAAACATCTACATTATTACTTGTTCCCAGATTCAAATTTGCCCCGCCTTTTACATAAAGTGTGGCACTTTCGTCTCCCGTTGCTTTAAAACTATGGTTTCCTCCTGTAGTTCCCGTTAGCGTTGTTCCTGCATCAGTAAGAACTATCCCGTGTGATTCTTTTCCATTTGTTTCTATGTTATTCGACCCGAGAAGATTTATTTTCCCTCCTGATTTAGCTATTAATGCTATAGTACCGTCTATAGGTGAAGAGGCTGATCCCACTGTTATATGAGGGTATAAATTCAATACAGAATCACTGCTGTCTACTATTATTCCAGTATTGTCTACACCTTTATTTATATTAATTACTGAATATTCATCATTATCAAGTGTTAACGTTCCTTTACTTATATAAGCCAGTGAACTGTTTTTAGCATAATCCCCGAACAGCAATTCATAATCCTTTATTCTATAGTTTAGCGAAGCATTGTTTACATATAATCCAATTGCTCCTTCTACAAAATTTTCATCGTTTCCGGCTGCATTTCCTGCATATCGGTTTTTTTCATCTCCGATAGT
The DNA here is from genome assembly GCF_024158605.1 of Sebaldella sp. S0638. Lineage (NCBI taxonomy): Bacteria > Fusobacteriati > Fusobacteriota > Fusobacteriia > Fusobacteriales > Leptotrichiaceae > Sebaldella > Sebaldella sp. S0638. Next base: position 23,385 of record NZ_JAMZGM010000007.1, read on the forward strand.
CACTCTTATTTCTGCTGCCTGAGGATCATATTGTCCCGCTGCAAGGTTTCCATAGCCGCTGTCCATTATTTGTGCCAGTTCCACACCTATACTGGAATCTCCGTTTATTCTTACAGGAGTTTTCAGTACAAGTTTTGAAGAGGAAAGAGTATTTGCTCCTGCACCTGCAGTCTTCACTCCTACACTGTTTCTACCATACAGAACCACATCACCTTCATTATATATAGAAAGATGTGCTGCACTCGTATTTGCATAGTTAAATGCTATACTTTCCTTAGCCTGTAACTCTATTAATCCTGTATCAGCGTTATAAAATTCCAGTCTTCTTGCAGCTGTAGAACCGTTTACAGTGAATGAAAACGCTACGTGTCTTCTTCCTCCGTCTGTAAAGTTTTCATCATACAATCCTTTTATTATTCCTTCGTTTCTTACAGTAGGGCTGAAACTTCCGCTGTGCATCTGCAATGAAATCATAAGCAGAGAATTTCCGTTTCCTTTGATTGTTCCCTGATTCAGCAATTCACCGTATTTATCATATGTTCCCCAGCTTGTAAGCTGATTTCCGTAATAGTCATAGTCATAATTGTGATAAGTTGTTCTTGAACCGTGAGGATCGTATTGAATCAAATGCGGCAATGTTGAATTATACGTGTCGCTGACATTACTTGTCATTGATATAGTAAAGTTCGGACCAAATGTTACACGGTCAGCTCCTGTTATTTCATACAGAGCCGGTACAGAACCAGATACAGTTATCAATCCGCTTCCTTCATTTGTCATTGAATTAGTACCTGAAGCCCAGTTAGAAGTTCCTGTAAGATTATTATACGAATATGTTGTCAGATACTGACTGTTCCATGATCCTGATAATTCTCCCTCGGAAAAATTATAATTCCCTACAAATGATGTTGCTCCTGCAGGATCTGATGTACTGGCATTCCCCAGACTGTTAAAGCTGTCATCTCCGTTTCCGGTAGACGGTACAGCTACAGTAAATGTACTGATTACCGGTACTGACGGAATAATTATATCTGGAATGTTAATAGAAAATGTATCTACCTCCACATTTGCCGTAATTACCTTTGTAGGATCTTTAGGTGCTGCAAAGGTAGGGTTAAAGCTCAATTCCGGAATTTCTGACAATGCCAGCTGTACAGGCTCTCTTGTAAGCCCTCTGAGCGGAATGCTTACTCCCAGATTTATATCTTTTGCTTTCTGTAAAGCCTGATACCCTTTTCCTGCAAGTCCTCCCACAGATCCGCTTGTTGCTACATAATTACCTTCTGCATCATAATATCCGGATACCTGTGAATGATATCTTGCATTTTCTTTGCTATTGTCTACGCCTTTTCCGTGTTCATCATAAAATCCCGTGAAAAATACCTGCCATTCAAGGTATTCTGGTTTTACTATATAATCACCCTGTAAGTGTAAATCCTTTAATTCTATATTTCTTTGTTTGAGTATTCGTTCTATTGTTTGATAATTTTTTTCATTGCTTTTACCTTGTTCTATATTTCTTACTACGTTATTATACATTCTGTCATAACGCGGTGATGGTGCTGTATCTCCCTTTGCATAAGCTGACAATACCGCATTCAATGCCAGAAATAATACTAACATTTTTTTTCCTTTTTTCATAAATTCTCCTCCTTGATCTACCTTACATTGTTTTCCACCTTATATTGTTCTATTCTGAATAATAAATCCTCTATTTCCTGTATCTCTTTTACTTTTCTGTCTATCTGTCTGTCTACTTTTGTTATTTCTCTTTCCAGTCTCTGCCCGCTGTTCAGATGCTGTCTCAGATTAATCCATTTTCCCCTTGCACCTTCTCTTAGTTCTCTTTTGTATTCATAAGTAGGTGCAGCATTCAGAGCCATACCCCAGAGAGCTCCCAAAGACATAATTATAATTGCTTTTTTCATATTTCCTCCTTTATCTTCTTCTCATTCTTGCTGTTTCATCAGGCAGTAATTCTGCTTCTTCAGCCTTTATTTTATCAAGTGTAGTGTACCAGTAACCTCTTTTTTCAGGAAGTGTCACATAAACTGACTCCTGTGCCTTTCTAAGAGCTTTCTCATAAGCCGAGTATTTCCCGTCCTGGTCAAAATCCTTGGTAATACTGTCTTGTACTGTTCTATCTACTATTATCTCATCAGAAAAACTGAAAAAAGACAGAACGACTACTAACATCATAATCTTTTTCATATTAATCCTCCTCATTTTTTGGTCTTTTTCAAATATTTTAAGACTTTATTGTATTCTGTTTTATGCCATGCAAGGTCTTTTTTTTCCTTATAACTTTCGATTTTTTCAGCTCTTTCGGCTTCCGAAGCGAAATCAGTTTTTACATTTTTATTTTCCGCTGCTGATGCTGCACCGAATATTATAAGGAATGTAAATAATGCTGTTCTCATACATTACTCCTTTCCAGATTTGTTTAGAATAATTCTCCATGATAATTTTGCCTGTTAAATTGATACATACCTATTCATAAATTATATTTTCCACGAATTATCAAATGTACGATAAGAAAAGAGAAGTCAGACAAATAAATAATTGATTTTTAAAACTAAAATTTATTATAAACTGCTTATTTTTACTTTTTAGTGAACTTGATATCCGTAGAATTTCATACGAACATAAAGCAAAACTAACCCACTTTTTTTTACATCGGAACACTCTATATTTCCAACTGATTCATAAAGAATATAAAACGAACACTCAATTAAAATTGTGCTATTTTTCACAACAACCTCAGTTGAAAAATAAATGATCCTGAATTTTCTAAAGCAACACTTCTACTTTTATTTTATTATTATAAAAATGTTCAATTTATTTTATCAGATGCTATTTTATTTGTCAAACATTTTTTATTATTCTTAATCCATAGTTTAATATAAAATAATCAAAAAATTTTCATCATACTATCTTTAGTCTTTTATTTATTATACCTAAGAATAATTATTTTATAATTCTATATATTAAAATTTTAATATTGTATATGAAAATTTATCAACAATTTCTATTTTATTTTTTTGTAAAAAGACTGTATTTTAATAGTACTTTTCACATTATTCAAAATAAAATGAACCTCACGGCTCATTCTATTTTACATCTTTTTGCTTTTACAGTGTCCCCCATATCATTATTTCATCTGAACTTCTTTTTTTTTCAAGAATCCAGTTACAGAATTTTTCTATAAATTTCTTCAGTTCTGCATCCTTATATATTTTTTGCTGTAAATCAATTAATATTTTTCCCCATTCTGTAACAGGGATACAATTCATTCCGCAAGCATCAAAAAATTCCTGTATCTCTTTTGTTTCAGGGTCTGTAAATGGATAAATATTTTTTACGGACTCTATTATATATTCAAAGTCTGATGAATGAATAAATATGTGATCTTCCTCCTTTATTTCATCCCATCTTTCATTGAATTTTGCTGAAAATAATATAAATCCGTATTTTTCCTCTCCGGGGTTGTACATCAGTTTTTTCATAACAAACAATTCCCCTTTGTTTACTTTATCGGTACATACCCTGTTTTCTCTACCACTTTCTGACCTTCATCACTTAATATCCATTTTATCAGCATATCAAGATTTTTATTTTTCACGTCTTTTCGTGTAACAAGGTAAAAGTCTACTGTATAAGGATATTTCTCTGTTTTTATATTTTCCTTTGACGGCTCAATACCATTTATTGATAAAAGTCTTATATTATCATTTTTATTCATCCCTGTTACATAATATCTAAAAGAATATCCTATTGAATTCCTGTAGTTTCTGTAATTTGCCACTCCGTTAACTATTCCGCCCATAAACTCATAATATTCTTCCTCCAGCGGCAAAGCCATCTGTATTCCATTCATTACCTTATTTTCCATGACTGTCTGGCTTCCTGAATTTTCAGGACGCTGAAATGCCATAATTTTCGATCTTTTCCCGCCTACCTTTTTCCAATTCTTAATTTTTTTTGTATATATATCTTGTATCTGCTCTACACTTAGATTGGTTACAGGATTTTCCTTATTAACCAAAAATACAAAAGCTTCTTTTCCCAAAGGAATCAATTCCAGCTCCACTCCTGATTTTTTAGCCATTTCAAGCTGTTTTTTTGACGGTTCTGCTACAAATATAGCATCTACTTCCTTATTTATCAGTCTCTCATATGCAACAGGCGTAGTATTGCATTGTACATAATCCTTAATAGTTTCCTCATCAAGCCCTTTATAAATTGCCTGTACTATAGAACCATACACCGGGTATGCTGCTGTTGCACCGTCTAATCGGGGATAGTTATTTTCTATGCTGATTTCAGGCTTTTTCTCAAATACGTACAGTCTGTTTCTTTCTGAAAAAGGATCATAAACCCATTCAGGAAACCCGTCCGCTATCTCTTCCACAGAGGCATCTCTTCTCAGCTTTCCGGAATTATGCACATATTTATATACTCCTACACATATTTTGCTTAGTATTACCAGTAATATAAATGCTAAAATGAAAAATATTACTTTTTTCTTACTCATTATTCCTCCTGATTTTCATTTTTGTTATTTAATAAAATGTCTTATTTATTTTACAGGTACATACCCTGTTTTCTCTACCACTTTCTGACCTTCATCACTTAATATCCATTTTATCAGCATATCAAGATTTTTATTTTTCACGTCTTTTCTTGTAACAAGATAAAAATTCACTGTATACGGATATTTTCCAGATTTGATATTTTCTACAGTCGGCTCTACATTGTCTATTGATAGAATTTTTATATTGTTATTCTTATTCATCCCTGTTGTATAGTATCTAAAAGAATAACCTATTGATCCCTCATAATTTCTGTAATCTGCCACTCCGCGGATTATTCCGCCCATTCCCATAAAAAACTCTTCTTTCATAGGTTCAGCCATTTTCAACCCTTTCATTACCCTGTTTTCCATGATTGTCTGACTGCCGGAATTTTCCGGTCTCTGGAAAGCTTGTATTTTTAATGAACCTCCCCCTGCCTTATTCCAGTTTGTTATCTTTTTTGTGTATATGTCCTGAATCTGCTTTACACTTAGATTATTTGCCTTATTTTCTTTATTTACAAAAAATATAAAAGCTTCTTTTCCTATAGGTATCATTTCCAGTTCTACCCCTGCTTTTTTCGCAGCTTCGAGCTGTTTTTCCGACGGCTCTAATACGAATATAGCATCTACTTCTTTATTTATAAGTCTGTTATAAGCATAAGGAGTAGTATTACACTGGACATATTCCCATATTGTGCCACTATCAAGCCCTTTATAGACAGCTTGCACTATAGAACCGTATATTGGGTAGCCTGCTGTTGCACCGTCTAATTTTGGATAATCTTCTGATATGCTGATACTAGGAGCTTTTTCAAATTTATACAGAAGGTTATCAGGTGCAAACGGAGTATATTCCCACAGATCTATTTCTCCCACCACTCTTTCCACATCGTAATCCGGTTTCAGCATCACAGATTTAGCAGCACTGAAAGTCACTATTCCTGTTGTCATTAACAATAAAAAAAATAATTTAGCTTTTTTCATTTATTCCTCCTTTTTTATCTTTAATTTTTATATCAAATATTTGAAAAATATTTATTTTTATTTAATTATACTATATAGTTCTATGTTAAACAACAATATAAAAGCAAAAATTACTTTTCATAATACAAAAAAAGACAGATATCAAAAGTTTTATAATATCTGTCTTTATATCTTAAAATTGAATTTCAATCTTTACAAAATCTATTTTACTCTGTCTATTACCTTCTTGATTTTAGCAGGCAGTCCGTGAAGCTGTCTTTTTGGTACGCTGCAGATTGCCACTCTGAGTCCTTTGTCCAGTATTACAGTAAAGATATTTTCTTTCTGAAGCTCAAGTCCTATTTTCTCAGTATCGTCACCAAGAGGAACAGTAATAAAGAAGCCGCCTCTGTATGTACACATCGGAAGTCCTTCCTCTTTTGCCTCGTTTATAAAAATATCTGCTCTTTCTTTCATCAATGCTACATATTCATTTCTTTCCTTTTTCAGCTTATCAAAAAGTTCCGGATTAGAAACTATATCAGAAAAAAGTCTCATTCCTCCTCTAGATATATTAGACCATCTGCTTCTGCATGAAAATTCATTTGCCCTCTTAAAGTCATCTGTTACTTTTTTACTTGATGATAATGCAAGCTGTGCTCCCACTCTTAACCCATACTCGGTAAAAGCCTTGGAAATACTAAAAGCAAAGATTACAAGAACATTTTCCGGAAGTCCTCTAAAGTAATTCATATATTCTCTTGTTTCTTTTTCTCCTCTAAAATCATAATCTATATAAGCCACATCATTTAAAAGAATAATGTTTCCTTTTGAACTCGCTTTTATAAAAAATTCACGCAGTTCTTTCCACTCATCCATAGAAAGAGAATAACCTGTAGGGTTATGGCACGGATCATTTATTACAGCGAGAACTTTTCCCTGTTTTTCTATTATTTTTTCTGCTTTTTGTTTGAAATCAGCAATATTAAAAGTCCCTTCTTCGTTAAAAAGACTGTAAAGCTCATATTTTACGCCGAATTCCTCAGACATAATCTTATATGATTCCCACATCCAGTCAGGAATAAGTATTGTTTCACCTTTATCTACATAATTCCAGATAGTGTTACTTACTGCACCGCTTCCTCCCGGAGTAGCCACTGCGTCTATAAACGAGTCTTTAAACTCTTCTTTGTAATCTTTTCCCAACACTACTTCTTTTACACACTCCAGATACTTCGGATCTCCCGCAAATGAACTCGCATAAGCTGCTATTTCATTATCCGGAAGATTTTTATATACTTCGGATACAGTCTTGAAATTCACGAATTGTGCGTCTTCATTACATAAAACACCTATTGTGGCATCTATTACATTTTCCTGTCCGAATTTTTCCTTTGCTTCTTTTGCCTTAGCCACCACAGTAAATACCTTATCCACAATGGACTTATCTTTTGAATGATTTGCTAACACCTTTCTTCACCTACTTTATAATTAATCTATGCTTACTTTATTTTTTCCAGTCTTTTTATCATATCAGGATAATAATTCTCCATAAGATCAGTAAATAATTCTTTTGTAATTTTCGGAGTTTCCTCTATGACTTTTTTCCCGGCAGGGGTTTTATAAAAATTAAGAATCTCGTCTATTTCCTGCTCTGTAAAGTGCTTGTCATAAAGTTCCGCTTGCTTATTCAGCACATAATCCATCATAGATTTCATCTCTTTTTGCAGTGCAGTTTTCTGAGTTTTTGATAAATTTATATTTCCTTGATCATTTAGTATCATTTGTGACATTTCATTTGTCATTGCCTGAATATCCATTATCTGAAACAGTTCTTTTATTTTTCTCTGTTTTGCTGTTTCAGCTGAAAATCCGGTTATACTCATTGAAAATATCAATACTGCCATAACAAATATTTTTTTCATATCATCACCCCGTTTTTATTTTATAGTTATGAAATAATTATATCATAAATGCAAAAGCTTTTTTATTTTTTTTATAATAATTTACCTTTTATTCTTTCCAGCCTTTCAGTGAATTCACTCTCATCTCAGTTCTTCCCCTGTAATCTGTTTTGTAATAATCAGGATTCACTGCTGCTTCAAAGCTTCCATATACAGGATTGGGAATGATAAAATACTTTTTCCCGAATTCTTCCGAAAGCTCGTCCACTCTCTTTCTTCGTTCTTCTGCTGTGGCTCCTGCGTCAATAAAATCGTTAATATCATCACCGAGATAAGCCGCAACATAATAATCTTTTTCTATCTGGTTTCTTCTTGCTTCTTTACTTGATTCCTTGGTTTTCATTATAAGATGTTTATCATCTGCCACGAATTTTTCCTTTAAGAGATTATCAAGTGTTTTTGCCCTTTCCGCTTCTTTTCTGTTAGTCACATAAAATACTTCCCCGCCGTTTTCATATATAAAGTTCACAAATTCCACAGCTCCCGGCATAGCAGCTGCTTTTTCGGCATTTACCCATTCACTCCATGCCTGAGGGGAATAATTTTTCCCTTCTTTTATATACTCCGCCTGTGTATACATATTATCAAGTACCGTTTCATCTATATCCACAATAACTGCAAGTTTCTTGCCGTAGTTTTTATTTTTTTCCTCCAGAAATCTGCTTTTAGCGGAATTAAAAACCTGATATACAGAAGCCCTGTACTCGGCAGAAGTCTGCATCCACACAGTCCCCAGCACTGTCTGCTGTGACTGCAATTTTTCATAGGTCATCTGCACAGTATCATCTTCGAAAGAAGCTTTGTCCGCATACATAATTCCTGTAAATATTACTATTATACATATATACCATAATTTCTTAAAGCTTTTCATTTTTCCTCCTGTTATTTTACTATATCTCAAAGAATACCCTGATCAGCTCTTTCAGAGAATACAGGTCATCTTTACCGCAAAGTTCACGTACAGAATGCATGGCAAGCATAGGTATTCCCAAATCCACCGAATCTACTTCCAGATGTGTAGACGATATAGGCCCTATTGTGGAACCGCCCGCTTCTTTTGAATTATTCACAAAATTCTGAGTTTTTATATCTTTCCCTGCTAACACCTGCTTTATTACAGCTATTGTGAAACCGTCAGAAGTATATTTCTGGTTGGCGCTTATTTTAAATACCACTCCTTTATTCAGGGAAGGCTTATTCGTAGGATCCATTTTACCAGTAAATCCCGGATGTGCAGCATGAGCGCCGTCAGCGGAGATCAGAAAAGAATTATTTACAGCTGTTAAAAAATCTGCTCTGTTCATTCCCAGCGAAATATATATTCTTTCCATATAGTTCATCAGATAATTAGAATCTGCTCCCTGTTTTGTGGAACTTCCCACTTCTTCATTGTCAAATCCCACAAAAACGTTTATTCCCTTTCCTGCATGTCTGCTTTCTGCTATTGCACGAAGTCCGGCATAAACTGACGCCAGATTATCTATTTTCGGTGCAGAGACAAATTCATTTTCCGCTCCGAGTAAAGTTCCCTTTTCATATGCATACACATATAAGTCAAAGTCCAGAATGTCTTTTTTATTTATATCGCACTCTTTTGAAACAAGGTTTATCAGAAAATCTTCCTTTTCAAAAGTTTCATTTATCAGTCCGATTACAGGAAGTACATCATTCTGTCTGTCTATTTCCACTCCCTGATTTACACTTCTGTTTTGATGGATTGCCAGATTTGGTATTGTCATAAGAGGTCTGTCTATATTTACATTTACAGTTTCGGGCTTAAAAATATTATCTGTTTTCAAAATAACCCTTCCCGCTACAGATAACGGTCTGTCAAACCATGTGCTTAATATAGGCCCGCCGTATACCTCGGTATTTAGTCTTATTATATTTTCCACTGTCATTTCAGGGTTCGGTTTTATTCTAAAACAAGGTGAATCAGTGTGCGACCCTGTCATTCTGAATCCGCATTCTGGACTGACTTCTTCACCTGTTGTAAATGCCATAATCGTAGAGCTGGTTTTCTTTATATAATATTTTCCGTTTTTTTCCAGTTTACATTCCTTAGAAGGGTCAAGTCTTACAAATCCCTCCTTATCCAGAATATCTGAACAATTTTTCACTGCATGGTAACTGCTCGGGCTTTTATCAATAAAATCTATAAATTCTTTTGCAAATATTTCTTTCATCTAATCATCCTTTCGTTTTTCCATAACTTTCGTATTCTTTTTATAGTATAGACTTCTCTTCGTTTTGTGTCAAATAAAATTATTAATATCTAAAAAATAATTTTAAAAAAACTGCCTCACTTTTCAGAGACAGTTTTTTTTGATATTGCTTACATTTTTAGTTCTTCAATTGTAATGTTTCCAATGAATTCCTTCACATCTTCAGGAATTACTTTTCCTGTTTCCATGCTTTGTGCATTCGACATACCGCACGCCATGGATAATTTCAGTATTTCATGTAATTCCAGCCCGTCATCCAGACCCTTTGCAAAACCTGCCACTGAAGAATCTCCCGAACCTACGGTATTATGTATTTTAATTTTTGGAATTGTAATTTTCAAAATCTCCTCGCCAAAATATATTGCTCCTTCTCCACCCAGAGATACAAGAACATTTTGTGCTCCCAGATTTTTAAGTTTTTCCACTGCTTTTTTTATTTTATCTCTTCCGTCTATTGATTCTCCCAGAACATATTCCAGTTCGTCAAAATTAGGCTTTATAAGATACGGTTTTCCTTTGACACCTTCCAGCAGCGATTTCCCGCTTGTATCAAGTATCACTTTTTTTCCTTTTCTATTTACCATTTCCACAAGTTTTTGATAATATCCGGCATCCATTCCTTTTGGAAGACTTCCTGACATTGTTATTACATCTGACTTTTCCACAAGCTCCATGAATTTTTTCTCAAAAGCTCTCAGATCAGAATCAGGCAGTTCTTCTCCAGATTCCAGAATTTCAGTTTCCGAGTGTTTTGCCAAAACGGCAATACACACTCTTGTCTCAGACGACGATACATAAAAACCTTCTTTTATATTCATCTTTTTCAGATTTTCCTGTATCCATTCACCATTTTTCCCGCCTAATATTCCTGTGGCAACAACATTAGCATCCAGTTGTTTTAGTACCTTTGTCACATTCAGACCTTTTCCGCCCGGACTTTTTATAGTCTTCTCAGCTCTGAAAAGTCTGCCTTCCTTAAAGTCTTCTATAAAATATCTTGTATCTATAGCCGGATTTAATGTTACTGTAGTAATCATTTCTCCTCCTTTAATATCTGTGTTCGCTCATACACATTTTTATTTTTTCAGCTACTACCAGTTTCATGGCTTTTTTAGCCGGTTCCATATATTTTCTCGGATCATTGGCATCTCTGTGTTCTTCCAGATACTTTCTCAATTCTCCAGAGAATGGCATTTTCAGTTCAGTTGCAATGTTTACTTTACAGATTCCCAGTTCTATTGTCTTTCTTACATCTTCCAAAGATACTCCCGAAGCTCCATGAAGAACCAGCGGTATAGAAACCACTTTTTTTATTTCCGCCAGTCTTTCAAAGTCAAGCTTAGGCTCGCTTTTATACAGACCATGCGCAGTTCCGATTGCCACTGCCAGTGAATCTATTCCTGTTCTGTCTGTATATTCTTTTGCAGAATCGGGATTTGTGTACATAGAGTCCTTTTCATCAACTACCAGATCATCTTCCTGTCCGCCGAGTCTTCCAAGTTCTGCTTCTACCGTAACATCATATCTGTGTGCGTAGGCTACTACTTCTTTTACTATTGCTATATTTTCGTCGAACTGATGGTGAGATGCATCTATCATTACTGATTTTGTTCCCAGATCAATGGATTTTTTTATATCTTCCACTACTTCATGATGATCCAGATGAAGTGCTATAGGTATGTTATACTTTTTAGCAGCTGTTTCGATTATTGCCTGTGCATAGTCTCTTCCTGCATAGTCAAATGTTCCCGGAGTACCGGCAAGTATCACTGCTGATCTTAATTCCGCTGCTGTTTCCACTATTACCTGAATTGTCTCAAGATTATGAAAATTAAATGCAGGAACAGCGTATTTTTCTCTTTGTGCCTTTAACAGCATTTCTCTTGTACTTACTATCATTCGCTTTCTCCTATCTTTACCATTATTTTTCCGCCTAATTTTCTCCCTTTTATTTCTTCCAGTCTTTCACAGAATTCATTCATAGAAACAGTGGCTCCGACTAATTTATCGATCTTTACCAGACCTTCGTCAAAAAGTCTTACTGCCTCTGTCCATTCTTTTCCGGGAAACGGCTTGGAATAATTCATCCACGAACCTTTTATTGTAAGTTCTTTTCTGTTTATTAATTCAAAATCCTTATACTCGAATGTTAGTGTACTGTGCGGAGTACCTATGTATAAAAGTTCTCCCTTTCCGGCAGCAAGTTTCAGAATTAAAACAAAACTCGGATTCGCTCCTGATGTCTCTATCATTATATCATATTTATCATATTCATTCTCTATATCTTTTTTACTTACATTATGAACCTCGTCTGCTCCCAGTTCTTTCGCAGCTTCAAGATTTTTTTCATTTATATCAAAGGCTGAAACCAGCTCTGCTCCATATGCTTTTGCACACTGAACTGCCAGAAGACCCATTGTTCCCACTCCGATAATCCCTACTTTTTTTCCCTTCACTTCTTTGTTCAAAAGACCAAGTCCGTGTAATACCACTGTTATTGGCTCAAAAAATGCTCCTTGCAGCAGATCGAATTTTTCTGGAAGTTTTTGAAGATTTATTTCAGGTATTTTTACATACTCTTCCATTCCGCCGTTTTCTCTCGAACCAATAAATCCATAATTTTTACATAGAGAATAATTACCTTCTTCGCATGCTTCACAGTTAAAACACGGTTTTAGCGGAATACAGCTCACCTTGTCGCCAAGTGCCAGATTATGAACTTTTTCACCAACTTTTTCTACTACCCCTGAAAATTCATGACCCAAAACTACAGGAAAAAATTTTGCCTGATGTTCGAACATTCTAGGAAAATCTGAACCGCAAAGTCCCGAATATACCACTTTTACCAATACTTCATCTCCTGTTACATTTTCTGGTTTTTCCAAATCAATTACCCCGAGTTTTTCATTTTCTAATACTGCTAATGCTTTCAAATTATGTCACTCTCCTATTCTATGTATATAATTTAACGGGCTGTATAAAAATAGAATTGCTTTTTATACTTAATGCCGGTATTTCCTGATAAAACAGATAATTTATAATATCCGGCATTAATTTATAAAATCTATTTTGATACAGCTCCTGTTTACTTACTTTATTTAATTAAGCTTGTGCTCCTTCTAATCTGTCTTTTCTCTGAAGCATTTTATATCTTCTGTATGTCATTGCTATTCCAATGAAGTAAATTACTGCTATTACCAATAAGCCCACCATATTTCTTCTTTGGAAAATCTGTACCATTATGTACGTAATTGGTGATCCGCCTTGATCCAGTGATCCTACAAGAGATTTATCCCCAAGCATATTTGCATTCTTTGCAAGTATTGTCTGTAATTCCACTGTCTGGTTTGATATCCATATTGTAATAAACATAATGAAAGAACCTGATATTAGTGTTCTGAAAATATTTCCATGGTGGATTGCCACACCCATTGCTATGAAGAATCCTATTGTAGCCAGATCTCCGAAAGGCAGAACTCTGTTACCGAATGTAAGTGATCCTATTGCGGCTATTATTACTGTTAACGGTATAAATAACAGTCCTGCTGAAATTACGTTTGCATCTCCTAATAATAATGCCGGATCAAGACCAATAAGGAATTCTCCTCCGCCGAATTTTGCTGACAATTTTTCTCTTGCAGCTTCTGATATAGGTAATAATCCTTCCATAATAGGCTTTATTACTTTTGGCATCAAATACATAACTGCAGAAACTGAAACTGCAAGCTGAAGTACTTGTTTTACATCATACCCTGCAAGGATTCCTACTATTATACCAAGTATAAATCCTACTATTATCGGCTGTCCGAAAGCTCCCAGTTTTTTCTCAAGCTTTTCTGTATCAATATCTATTTTATTTATTCCTGGTATCTTATCAAGAATAGCATCTACTATTACCGCAAATGGCGCACAATATGCAGAAGTTCCGTGTGGTACCGCGATTCCTTCCAGACCGAAATAATCTCTTGTATCGTACTGGAACCAATCCCCGAACTTATATGAAAACACGGCATGTACTACTACACCAAGTATCCCCAGCCAGTAACTTCCTGTAACTATATGTACCAATGCTCCTGTAAAAGTCATATGCCAGATATTCCATATATCTACGTTAACTACTTTTGTCATCTTTAACGCAAGCATAATAAGGTTTACTATAATTGCTACCGGTATTGCTACTATTGCTATCTTCGATGCCCACGTCATCGGTGCTGTTCCGGGCCATCCAAGATCAATTACCGTAAGATTCAATCCAAAATTTTCAGCCATTTGTTCTGCTGCTGGCCCTAAAGTATCTCTCATCAAACCAATTACTATTCCTATACCTATGAATCCTATACCTATCATAAGACCGGCATTAAAAGCCTTTCCTAATTTCAAACCTAGACATAATGCAAAAACAATTATTACTAACGGCAGCATTACGGCTGGTCCTAAGGCCAATATGTACTGTATTGGCGGTGTTATCAGATTTAAAAAATTATCCATGTTATAAACTCCTCCTAGTTTATTAAATTAAATTTTGTTTTAGTAGTGTCATTACTTCTTCTACATCATTAGAATCATATATTTTTTTCAGAACATCTTCTTTTTGGTATAACTCCACTAATTTCATCAGGAAATCCAGATGTTTTTCAGAGTCCTTTACAATCAGTCCGAATATAATTTTGGAATTTACTATTCCGTCATCCTCGGCATTCTCGAATTCTACTCCTTTTTTTGTAGTTACCACAAACATTGCATTGTCATTCACATGCTTTGCTTCCACATGAGGCATCGCTACCTGCATATAGCCGAGATCAATTCCTGTGGGAAAATTTTCTTCCCTTTTTAATATCTCTTCGATGTAAACTGGTTTTACCATTCCTTTTTCAATTAAAACTGTTCCGATTTCGTTAAACATTTCTTCTCTGTCGGAAAAATCCCTGTTTAGATAAATGAGATCCCCGTAAAAATTCATTTCTATTTTGACCATCTCCTGTTTACTTTAATATTTCAAGTATTTTTGCTTTTAATGCATCCTGATTTATTCCTGAAATAAATCCCATTACATGCACTACAGGTACACTTCCCATATCTTTTGAAAATTTTGAAGTAGTAGCTATTAATGCAGCACCGTCAGCATAAGATTCTATTTCATTTATTCTGCACTGAACCAAATCTATGGCTATTCCATTTTCCTCACATAACTGCTTAATTTTATTCGCTGCCACAGTTGATGTTGCCACTGCACCTCCGCAGGCTACTATTACCTTTTTCATTTCTTTACCTCCACTATATATTTATTATTTTTATTATTTTTTTATATTCCTTCAATACTTCCTGCTTTAAATTCCCGTCGGTTATTATCCCGTCAAGGTTTTCCACTTTGAAAAAAGAATAAAAAGCTTCTTTATTAAATTTTGAACTATCCAGAAGCAGAAATTTTTCTTTTGCATTTTCCATTACTATCTGTTGTATTAATCCCTCGTCATAATTGGAGATTGTCACTTTATTTCCGCTTACTCCGTTTGCTCCTATAAAACATTTATCCACATTTATCTTGCTTATAGAATCCAGAAAATAGTCAGGAATAATTGCTTCTGTTTTTCTTCTGAGTCTTCCTCCTGTTACCACAAAGTCCAAATCCAAATGCGAATACTTTACCATTACAGAATATGAATTAGTAACTACTATTACATTTTTTGCCTTTATAAATTCAGGAATTCTTTCTGTTGTCGTTCCCGGCGCTATAAATACAGTCTCATTATCCTGTATATAAGAGGCTGCTATTTTGGCAATATGCTCTTTTTCTTTCATATATTTGACTTTTCTGTCATCGTAGAGTTTTTCCTGCTGGATTTTTTTTATACTTTTAGCTCCTCCGTGAATTCTTATAAGCAATTTTTTGTCTTCAAGGTACTTCAGATCACGTCTTATTGTCATCTCTGTTACATTTAATTCTTCTGTAAGTTCCAGAGTAGATACTATACCTTTCTCTTTTATCTTGCTTAATATCACCTCTATTCTCTGATCTTTCATTGGTTTTCCCTCCTTTTTGTTTTCAAATGTTTTAAAATGTTTTATTTTGTTCGTTATAATTATAACTCATTTTTTTATTTTGTCAATAGCATTTAAAAATTTTTTTTATTTTTAATTTTAATACTGAAAATAAAGACTTTTAAATGTTTTTACTTTTGTTTGTTTTTGTTCTTTTATCTGACTTATTTTTTTTATTTAAAAATTTTTGAAAAATTCATTCTTTAAATATACTGTTTTTTTATTATATTTCATGTTTATTTTATTCTTTAGATATGTTAATATTTATAAGTTAATTTAAAAACTATATATAATACAAAAATTCAGGAGTATAACCATGAAAAAAGTCAAAAATAATACAAAAGAATTTACTTTTAAATCAAAAACCATATCTTCTTTTCCTGTTAGAATATTTTTTGCAGTATTCATAATTTTATGCTTTATTTTATTAATAGTTTCCATGTATAAAAATCAAAAATTACTTTCGGTTAATTTTTTAATACTGCTTATTTTTACTGCTATGCCTGCATTTTGGTGTTTATACATCCCTTTTAGGTTTTTAGCGGCACCTTATAAAGTATTAGTAGCTGACAACAACATCTATTGTAAATTTTTCTTTAGAAAAACAATCTGCATAAATGTAGATAATGTAATATATGTGAAACCCTGTACTTCCTATAGCTATTATAAAAAACACTATTACAGCAAAAAATATTTATTATGCCTGAAAAACAAAAAAAAATACAGAATAAACGGTTCTATATTTTCAAATAACATTATACTCTACTCTTTTTTTATGAAAATCACTGCTTCTTATAATAAAAAAGTCATGGATTCTGTTACATGCAATATTAAAAACCTTGATAAAAAATACCGGTTTTATTCGTGCAGATTTATACCGGTACTTATTTTTTCGTTGATTTCATTTTTGCTGTTTGTATGCTTCTTTATTCCAACGCTATTTTTATTAGGAATACCCGGTTTTTTCCTGTTTTCATTTTCACTGTTTATTCCTGTAAAAATGGATATTGATTTTAACAATAAATATATCTTCATAAGATCTCTGCTTGGTTTGGAGATAAACTCCATAAACTTTGATAATGTCTGTAAAATATCAGTCACTAATGAATTCAATGTTTCTCTTAATATAACAACTCGATCTGAAAAAACGGTAATATCTTTATCGCCATATTATAAACAGGATAAATTAGAGATTTTCCAGCTGCTGCTATGCATTTTTAAGAAAAAATTTTCAATTTCACTTAATGGGTATGAGCCGCTTACACTAACTTCAGATGATTTCCCCAAAGTCATTTTTATTAACGCTGTGTCTTGGTTAGCATACCATCGGCATTATAATTAGAATACTGTTTCATTTTTTTGGGAGCAGTATTTTTTTATATTTAAACTTAAATATTATTTTGTAATATATGTTTATTTTATCTTTTAAGTATGCTAATATTTATGAAATAAACGACAATAAACTTTTAAGGACGGTTAACATGACTAATCCTGATAAAAATGAAAACAGCAGTTTTAATTATGAATCAAAAATCGAGTCTTTATCTTTTTTAAAAGATCTGGCAGCTGTATTTGCTAAACCGGCGGCTATTATATATATTATATTAGTTCTGCTTTTTACTTTTGCAGAACAAGGTATAAACAAAACAGTAGTTTTAGCACCTCTGCTTATTTTTTCAGCAGTATTTTTTATTATATTTTTACTTTTTTTCATACTTTTTATATGGGAAGCCTTGTTTTCTCCCTATAAAATTTATGTAAGGAACAACTATATAACCTGTAAATTTTTTTACAGAAAAACTGTGTCTATAAATATTGATGATATTCTTTTTATAAAGCGTCACAAAGGTTACAGTAAAACCAGAGGAACTTATTACAAAAATAAATATACGCTATTACTGAAAAACGGTAAAAAATTCTTAATAAATTGTTTTATATTCAAAAACAGCAGTGACTTGAACTTTTTCTTTACTGACATTACCAGATTGTATAATAAAAAATATATAAAATACATACAGGATGAGAAAGATTCTTTTTCTGATATATATTCTGAAAACAAATACTGTTTTCACATATTGTATGACAGTATTATTATTCTTATAACTTTATGTCTGCTTTTTTCACTTATATTTTTTATTTTTAACAAAATATTTTTCCCGGCAATTATTGTATTTGCTATTCTTGCAGCGATACCGGCCGTACCTGTGAAAATCATCATGAATACCAGTGAAGGAACTGTTATATTAAAATCAGTGTGCGGCATAAAAATCCATAGAATTTCTTACTATGATACAAAACAGATTATCATTGCCAATAATCTCGATATATCTGTTACTGCAATATTTATTGAAAAAAAGAAAAAGAAGAAAACTTTCTCATTATCTTTTTATAAATCACAGGATAGAGATAAAATTTTCAAAATATTACATATAATTTTTAAAAATGAAGTATCATTCAATCTGAATGGTAACGAGGTATTGATCGCAGATAAAATCATAAAATAAATTTAAAAACAAACATTATCAAACATAAAAGACAGGTATTATTTTCACTATGTCAGAAATATTCAGAAGGGAACAGTATTATGAAGAGAAAAATAAAAACATTTGATTATAATTTCAAGAGAGATAATTTTTTTTCATTTTTAAAAGGTATAATAAAAATTTTATTTATCATATATATTATATTTTTTATAATTTTTTTATTTCTGGAAAAAGGGCTGACGGAACTTTCGCTTATAATCCCGCTTATTCCAGTTTCAGGGCTTTTTCTGATAAATATTCTTCTTATGATTTATCACCTTATATTTTCCCCGCTGGAAATTAGTTTCACAAAGGAAACTGTCAGCTGGAAAACTAACAGCAGAAAACGTATCCTGATAAATCTTTCAGATATTCAATATGTGCGAAACGGGCTTAGCCACAGTAAATTTAACGGCACTTACTATAATGACAGATACACTTTATTTCTAAAAGATGGAAAAAAATATACTCTAGACTGCTTTATGTTTAGAAATAGATATATTATTGACAAGATACTCATAGATACAACAGCGGATTATAACGAAAATTCTGTGAAATATCTCCAAAAGAATATAGGTACTTTCCTTAAAACATATAATGAAGATAAGTATATTTTTTATGTTGATAAATACAGACTAAAATTATTTTCGGGAGTAATCTGCCTTATTTTATTTATATCTTTATTAATTTATAAAATATTTTTTATTGGAATGATTTTTGCTGTTATATCTGCTCTTTTACTGGCATTACCGATTAAAATAATCCTTGATCTAAAAAATAGAAATGTAGTATTTCAGAATATTTTTGGTTTTAAAACAGCGGATATTTATTCTTCTGAAACTAAAAAACTTATAATCAACAATAAATTCAACATCAGTATTTCCATAAACTCCAATAATCCCAAACAAAAATATAAAAGTTTTTCTCTTAGTTCATATAATGCTTCTGACAGAAAAAGAATCTTTGAAATATTATCTTTGATTTTTGAAAATAAGACAGATTTTAATCTGGATGGAAAAGAGCTGCTATTTTAGACATTTTAATCTCCAAACAAACAAAGAAGACTGTATTAATTAAAAAACAGCCTTCTTATTTTCATTACCTAATTAATTTTTAGTGACAATGTCTTTCCCCTGTGTTTCTGTCCACATGACAGCCGTTTTTATCAGTTCTCCCGCCGTGTGCCATAGATACAGAAGAGATTGCCGCTAACAACAGTATTGTTAATACAAAAAGTTTTTTCACAACTAACCTCCTTATGCTTG
This sequence comes from Sebaldella sp. S0638, assembly GCF_024158605.1. Taxonomy (NCBI): domain Bacteria; kingdom Fusobacteriati; phylum Fusobacteriota; class Fusobacteriia; order Fusobacteriales; family Leptotrichiaceae; genus Sebaldella; species Sebaldella sp. S0638. The sequence continues at coordinate 42,939 of NZ_JAMZGM010000007.1, forward strand.
TTTTATCTATAAAAAATGTAACAAACACTGCACGAAAAGATGCACCCGCTTATTGTATCCCTTTTATTTTACTTATTTAGCTTTCAGCGATTCCAGCCTTTTCTCTTCCGCTTCACCTGCGATTATATATTCTTTCAGATTCCCGTATTCCTGCGGACTTATTTTTTTGCTGACTGTAGTAAAATGTTTATCAAAAGGATTTCGCTTATATATATTATTTTTATCTATAAAAGTCCCGTAACCTTCCATCTCTGCTATTTTATCCAGATAATCATTTCCCTTCACAAAAGCGTAAGTTTCCACATCTACACCTTTTATTTCAGAATATTCTGTTCCAAATCTGTCTATTACTGCAATTTTATTTTTTGATTTTAATATAATCATATCATTATCAATATATACCAGACTATTTTTTACAGGTACTATATCTGTCTTCTTCAAATAAAGCCAGTCATTAACGTAAAAATTATTTTTATCCTTAAAAATTTTCAGACTGACCACAACTGCGTAAAGTTCAAAGCTCTTTGGGTCTATACCATATTTTTCTTTTAGGTTTTCAATTTTATCGCCCAGAGAATATACATTGCTGTCATCTTTTACTATTATCTGACCCGCAGATTCCAGTGTAAACAGTGTTGAATTTTTCTTATTAATATTCAGTTTCTCAATTCCCGCATAATAATAATTTTTATCCTCGTATAATCCTGCACCCACAGCCTTAAATGTTTCCGGGTCTATTCCCTGTATTTTTTCGTCCCTTACATAAACACCGTTTTTATCTTTTACCATAGCATAAACATAGCCATTCCAGCATGTATTCCCGTCAAAAAATTCTTCCATCACTTTAAAAGTATTCATATCATAACCGGTTTTTTCTTTCCCGTAGAAGACACTGCCGCTGCTCAAAAGATAATGTCCGTTCAGAGTGTATCCCGCAGGATCCGCACCTGTTAATTTCTCCGATTTATAGTAAACAGCATTTTTATCCGCAGTATAATCATTTCCTATTGTTTTAAATGATACACTGTCAGCATAATCCAGTTTTTCCCCCATAAAATATACGTTTTTATTATCTTTTCCATATCCTTCCACTTTATCCAAAATGGTAAAAGAAGCTGAATCTGCACCTGTAATAATGTTCCCCAGATAATAAACATTCTTTTTATCTTTAGAATAACCCGTCGAACCAATCAATGTGCTGACTCCGCCTAAAAACCGAAATGTAGCAGGATCAGAATCCTTTATTATCCCGCCTTGATAATAGACATTTTTGTTATCTTTTCCAAAATAAGGATTGATAATAACGAATTTATCCGCATTTGCCTTTTCAAGCTTTACTAAGCCTTCTTTATAACCCGAAATCCCGTAATATACTTCTTTTCCCTCAGTTACATATGTGTAAAATGCCGGACTGCATCCAAGTCCCATACAATAAAACGCTAAAAATAAAATAAAAATAATTTTTTTCATATCAATTTCTCCTTTGCCGATTATTCAATATAACTTAAATCATAATATTTAAATATATTTTTTTCAAATATTTATTATCTGTATTATATCTTTTTTATATTATTTATTCAATAAATATTAAAAATAAAGCAGACTGCATAATTTTCAGCAGCCTGCCTTTTATAAAATGAATTTTTATGATATTTATATTCCGCCGTCCTCAGATTCTACAGTAATATCTTCCTCGTATGGTATAAAAATAAATTCTTTTACCTCTTCCCTCCCCACTTCCAGTGCATATTCAGCAAGCTCATGCAGGTTCATACCGTCTCTATCGCTTAAAACACCAAGAAGCATAGGAAGATTTGTCCCTGAAATAACTCTCATTTCAGCTTCTTCTATACTCAGTCTCGAAGCCACCTGAAAAGGCGTTCCTCCTGCTATGTCAGTAAAACATAGCAATCCGTCACATTCTTTTAGCTCGTGTATCGCTATCTTTATATTGTTTTCCAGAATATCTGTAGAATCTTCTTCGCCAAAATTAACTATTTTCAGGTTTTCAGGCGAACCAAAAACCAGTTTAATTGCACTCATCATACCTAAAGCAAAATTCGCATGCCCGGTTATTATTATCCCTACCATTCTACTCATCTCCTTACAAGATTTTTAATGCCGACAATATTATTGCCGCAATAAAAGTAAGTAAAATCAGTACTGTCGGACTTACTTTTCTTGTTCTTAAAATAGCATACATAAGCATAGTATAAGCAAACGGCAAAATATTCGGGAATATTTTATCAAACAAGTCTGTTTGTAAAGATACTGTTTTTTCCGCATTTACCACTATCTGCGAAACTACTTCTATATGTACATATGAAGCTATAAGCCCTCCTATAACTGTCGTCCCCAGTATTGTTGCTGCTTTCGCTACTATTTCCGAGTTTTCTTTTATTTTTTCTATTGCTCTTATACCTAAATTATATCCAAAATGTGTCCATGCAACCCGAAGAAGAAATATCACAAAATAAACAAGAAAGAATATAATCGGTCCGAGAACACTTCCTTCTTCTGCAAACGATGCAGAAATCCCAGCTACTATAGGAAGTATTGTAAACCAGAATATTGCATCTCCTATTCCGGCTAACGGGCCGAACAATGCTACTTTTAACCCTTTTATCAGATTTCTGTCTTCTCCGCTTTCTTCAAGTGACATCAACAGTCCCATCAAAAATCCCACGAGATTTGGGTGTGTATTTATAAATTCCAGATTATCTTTCATTGAATTAGAGATAGCCTGTTTATCTCCTTTATGTATCTTTTCTATCGTAGGGAGCATTGAACACGTCCATCCCCCGGCCTGCATTCTTTCATAGTTAAATGATGCCTGTAAAAAAGATGATCTAAGTCCTAAAAGAGTTATATCCCTTTTTGTAAGGACTTTTTTATTAGATTCCTTCATTGTCATCATCTCCTTTTCCTTTGGCATTCATTGCAACTTCTTCAATTTTTTTCTGATTAAAGTATTCATATATTGCAAATGCTGTCCCCAGCAAAGCTATTGGAAGAAGATTTGAGAACTTTAAGAAAGATGCCACTACGAATCCTATGATTAAATATGGTACATACTGTTTCTGAAGCATTACCCTTAATAAAAGACCGAATCCCACTGCCGGGAGTATTCCTCCTGCTACTTCAAATCCGTGAGTCAGCCATCCAGGCATACTGTTTACCAGATTCTGCACAGCTTCCTGCGCCACATATGAAGATACGAAAACTACTACTGCATAGGATAAACCTACTATTAATGTTGTAACTAAGTTTAGAAAATAAAATTTCTTTATTTCTACATCTTCAGCGTATTTATCTGCTTTTTTCATAAAAAAAGAAAATATAGAGTAATAAAATAAGATAATATACTGCATTAAAAAGCTAAACGGAAGTGCTAATCCAATGGCTATTTTTGCGTCTACTTTTGCAGTATACGCTATAACCGTAGTCATTACCCCTGCCAAAACCGGGTTAGGCGGCTGTGTTCCTCCCGCCGGAGTCAGACCGGCAAAGGCAAGTTCTGTCAAAGCACCTGTGAGTAATCCAAGCCTTAAATCCCCCAAGATGAGTCCCGTGAGGGTACTTACTATTAATGGTCTAAAAATAAATAAAGCCTCGAGCCAAAAATCAATACCAACAATAAAAGCCATAACCGCTAAGCATATCCCTTGAAATAAACTTATTTCTAGCATATTATCCACCTCTTACATTTTTAATTTTTTGTCTCCTGGTACATCCTGTATGTAAACATCTATTCCTTTAGATTCAAGATATTTAATATCGTCCTTATCATTCTGGTCTACATATACCTTTTTGCTGATCTGCTCTTTTCCTTCGGAAAAATGCATATTCCCGATATTAACTTCTTTTATGGGAACACCTCCATCCACTAGTTTTTTCACCACTTCCGGAGTTTTGCACACTATGAATATTTTCTGATTTGGTGAAGCTTTATGAATAATGTCAATAGTATGTGCTACAGTAAAAAATCTAATTCCTACACCAGAAGATTTTGCTACTACTTCCATTAATTGCTTTTCCACATCGCTGTTAGCTGCTACGTCATCTACCACTACAATCAGATTTGCGCCCAGTGATTTTACCCATGTTACTCCGACCTGTCCGTGGACCAGACGATTGTCTACTCTTGTTAATAAAATATTAGGTCCCACTTGTCTCTCCTCCTTAAATCTTTGATCTATAAAAACCAGCTTCGGATATCTTTGTGCTCCTTTCAAAAAATTCACTGAATTTTATCATAAGCTGAAATTCTTAGGATTTGCCGGTTTTTATTACACAACCGGCAAATCTTAAAAAGCTACTTTGTATAAAGTAGCTGTTTTTTATTTATAATAAACCTATATATCTTCCTATTACACCTACAAGTAAAGTTATACCTATCAGAAGAAGAGGCGATTTTCCTTTTCTCAGCAGGAAATACATAAGAAAAGTGTATGCCAGAGGAAGCAATGCCGGCATAATTTTATCCAATACATCTTCCTGAAGTGCTACTTTTGCCTGCCCTGCATTAATTACCACTGCAAGATTAAATCTTATATATGTGGCAATCAGTCCTCCAACCACTGCAAGCCCAAGTATACTTGCAGCTCTAGAAATACTCTGTGTATCTTCATTAAGTGTTTTGAGAGCACTAACTCCTGTTCTGTATCCATAGTGCATAAGTCCGTATATTAATCCAAAGTGAATTACGTTAAAAATTAAAAGAAAAACAAACGGTCCGGCTATACTTCCATTTATGGCAAGAGCAGAACCTATCCCCGCTGATATTGGAAGAAGAGTTAGCCATATCAAGGCATCTCCTATACCTCCGAGAGGTCCCATTGTAGCTATCTTTATACCTCTTATTGTATCTATGTTTTCTTTATTCTCTTCCATTGCTATTACTATACCCTCTATAAATGTAACAAGAAAAGGGTGGGTATTAAAAAATTCCATGTGCATTGTCATAGACTTCGACATATCTTCTTTATTTTTATGAATTTTCTTTAGTCCCGGAATAATCGAATATAACCAACCGCAGGCTTGCATTCTTTCATAGTTAAACGACGCCTGTACGAATAATCCTCTCCACGCCATTTTATTCAGGTCTTTCGCAGTAATTACCTTTTCTTTTGTCTGATCCACATAAGCATTAGATTCCATCGCTATATTCCTCCTTTGCTTCTGTATTTCCGCCTGTTCCGCCGGATCTGTCTTTTCTCAGATAGTAGTCATACATTGCTATACTCAAACCTATGAAGGCTATTGCCATAATTTCCAGCTTCAAGAAAGCAGCCAGTACAAATCCTAATATAAGGAACCCGGCGAATTCTTTTTTCAGCATAATCTTCAAAAGCATACCAAATCCCACTGCCGGCATCATTCCCCCGGCTACAGATAATCCTCCTATTAATTTTTCAGGCAACATCTGCACTACGCCCCTTGCAGCTTCTTCTCCGAAAAATATAGGCAAAAATGCAACTATGAAGTACGAACAAAATAAAATAAGCAGTCCCAGATAGTTTATTCTTTCAATTCCCCTTGTATTTGCTTCAGCTGCATATTCGTCAGCCTTATGCATTACTGGTGAAAATACAGTGAATAACAATGTTATCCCTGCCTGTGCTGCTATAGCGAAAGGTACTGCCACTCCCACTGCTATATTCGGATCTTCTTTAGTAAATATAGCAAAAGCAGTTCCTATAATCCCTCCTATTACTACGTTAGGCGGCTGTGCACCGGCAAGCGGCACCATTCCCATCCATACTAATTCTAACATTCCCCCTGCAACTAATCCTGTTTTTACATCTCCTAATATTATACCTACTACTAAACCTGTTACCACTGGTCTGTGAACATGCAGCTGAAGGTCAAACAAGTCAATCCCTGCCAGTCCTGCCCAGATTCCTATTAGTAACGCCTGTACGAACATTAAGAACACCTCCTGTTTTTGGTTCAATTTTAAAACATTAACTTAGGTTCAATCTATTAATGAAACTTATTGCAAGCTTTAATATTATACCCAGAAAGTAACTATAAATTGTATTTGATTTTTATATTACATTGAATTTAGAAATTAAATTTTCCATTTGAAATTTTAGATTATTTTTTGATAAGTTCCCGTGTTTTAATAATTTAGTATTAAGTATACGGAAGCAAGAAATGTTGTTTAAAGCCTTTTATGTACAATGCTTACTCAATATTTATTATACCATCTTAACAAAAAATGTCAACTAAAGTTCGTTTCACCATAGACAGATAAATTCTTAATAATTTTCTTTTTCCTAGTATTTCCTAGAAATCCAGTTACGAATATCACTTTTAATTTATTTATTTTTAATTAATTACAAAATAATAATAACTATTGTTTTTTATTTATTCTGATATATAAATTTTTGTTTATATAATTGAAATAAACATTTTAAAATACTATTTCATTATTTCAACACTTAATTTCCAGCGTTTTATAACATATTTATCAAAATTATAAACATACATTTTAAAATTTTTTTTCTTTAAATATTCTAAAATAGTAAAATAAATTTATTATCACCCTTGACTTTTATTCAGAATAAATATAAGAATTATCATCTTGACCGAAAAAATTTTTTAGACTATAATTTGGATAAGATGTAAATATTTTATTCAGGCTGTATTTTTATTTTACACGGTACTGATAATTTTACGGGAGGTATTTATTATGGTATTAAAAAATATTGATATTGTATTGGAAGATGAAATAATCAAAAGCGATGTTCAGATAAAAAACGGTAAAATTTTCAAAATCTCTGCTGAGATAGATTCTGATGACTCAGCAGTTGACTGTACAGGAAAGTATCTTATTCCGGGATTTATAGATATGCATATTCATGGTATCGGAGGACATGATGCCATGGACGGAACAGTAGAAGCAATTACTGCTATGGCAAGAGAAGTGTTAAAAAGAGGTGTTACTTCTTTTCTTCCTACTCTGCTTACAGAATCTGTAGAAAGAATACATAACGGCTTTGAAGCAGTGAAAAAAACTATGGAGATAGAAGACGAGAATGCTGCTGATATAATCGGTGTCCATATGGAAGGCCCTTTTTTCTGCGATGAGTTCAAAGGAGCACAGAACCCTAAGTTTTTACAATACGGGACACTGGATACTCTGGAAACACTCGTAGGAAACTACTGGGATATTCTGAAAATACTCTCTGCAGCTCCTGAACGTATAGAATTCGATGTTATACAAAGACTAAAAGAAAAAAACGTTATTGCTTCAATAGGACATACAAGTGCTGATAGTGAACTTGTAGATGAAGCCAGTCTCTTTGGTATGACTCACTGTGTCCATCTGTATAACGGTATGAAAGGACTCCATCACAGAGAACCCGGTACTGCCGGTGCAATTCTGTATAATGACAGAATACACGCCGAACTGATTCTTGACGGAATACATGTCCACCCGAAAATGGCAAAGCTCGCCTATAAATGTAAAGGAAACAAGCTTGCTCTTATTACTGATGCCATGAGAGCCACAGGACTTCAGGACGGAAAATATGACCTTGGCGGACAGGACGTATTTGTAAAAGGATATGAGGCAAGACTTGCTAACGGTTCATTGGCAGGGAGTACGCTTACAATGGACAGAGCCTTTAGAAATGCCTTGAAGTTTCTTGATTCTAATATCATAGAGGCTGTTAAGCTTACAAGCACTAATGCTGCTGACGAACTGGGACTTTCTTCCAAAGGAAAGATAGAAGTGGGAAGAGATGCAGATTTACTTGTTATAGATAAAGAGTATAATATAGAAAAAATTATAAAAGCCGGAAAAATAATTTCTTAAAAACCGGTTCATAAAAATACCGGACACGCATTGTAAATTCTATTCCAAAGACCAATGCCGTGTCCGGTTTTTATTTATTTTGATAAATTATTTCAAAGAAAAATTTCTCCCGCATAAACTGCTTCTCCCTTTATTTCTATACCAAGATTCCCATCTTTCTTCTTCACATTCACATAGACAATCCCGTCTTTCCCTATTTCATGCCCTTGTTCTATTGCTATATTTTCTTCATCTGATGGTTTTATGAATTTTATATAATATGCTCCCATTACACCAGAAGCTGTTCCTGTAACAGGATCTTCCACAGTTTCTGAAAACGGTGATGAAAAATGCCTTCCGTGCATATCTGCGTTCTCATTATAAGTTTCAAGGCAAAAAGGATGTACTGAAGCTTTTGGTTTTTCTGTTAGTATTTCAGGGAATTTTTTATTATCAGGTTTCATCTTCAAAAAAGTATCCAGATTTTTTACAGGTACCAGTAAAGTCCATATCCCTGTACTTCCATATATTACAGGAAATTTCTCCTCTATACCATCCTCTCTTATACCCAGTGCTTCTGCCAGTTTTGCTTTATCTCCGCGGAATTCTTCAAACTGTGCCGGCAGCTGTTTCATTCTTATGAAAGTTTTTCCATTATTCCCGATTTCCATATTTACATTGATTATTCCCGATAATGTTTCTACAGTTTTTATTTCCTTATTTTCTTTTTCAAATAATGCATATACTCCAGCAATTGTCGCATGACCGCATAAGTTCATTTCATGTCCCGGAGTAAAATATCTCATCTTTATATCTGCCGTTTTTGAGGCAAGCAGGAATACCGTCTCGTTGAAACCTATTTCTCCGGCTGTTTTCTGCATTTCTTCTTCTGTAATATCATCACATTCAAATACCACTCCTGCAGGATTCCCCATACCCGCTTTATCTGTGAATGCTTCATATCTATATATTTTCATTATTTTTCCTCACTTATAATATTATTCTATTGATATTCTGAAATATTCATTCTGAATAAAATTCGCAAATTTCCTTGAGATTATACTTTTCTGATATTTCATTTTCCCAAGCTGTATATTCTTCATTTTTACACGGCTCAGGGTAAGGAATACCATTTAACCAATACATGTCTCCATATATTAAAAGCATAGCCCAATGATAAGGAACTTCATGTATCAAGCAGTAAACCTCTGTGATTCTTTCCACTTTTCCGGTTAAATTCGATTTATTAACAATTTTTCCTGCTTCCTCATATGTTTTATCTGCGAACTTTACCATATTCCATTTTATATATTCACAAAAACTATATTGATTAAAAATAATTTTCTCATTCTTATCCAAAAAAACAATTCCGTCTTTGACCATAAATTCACCTCAATGTTAAAATAACAATACTGAATTATATCACAGAAAATGAAAGCACCCAAATCATCTGATACGTTTTAAGAATAATCAATGATATTAAAAAAATGAGCCTTTCAGCTCATTTTCCACTTCCCTCTTTGAAAGAGTTGTTCTTTTCTATTTACACTTCCATATAAATATATTTTTTACAGTTATTAATCCTCAAAATTAATAACGTTTTTCAAACCGCTTCCGTCTGAAGCCTTTTTCACAGCTTCACTTATATCATCAAGTTTGAATCTGCTTGAAATTATTTTTTTCATTGGAATAAGACCGTTTTCTACCAGTGCCAGTGATTTTCTGTACTGTATAAGACTCGCACGTGCACTTCCATGTACAGCAAGCTGTTTGTAATGTATTGTATTTGAATTTAACAGTACATTTTCTCTGTCCTTTGGCAATCCTCCGAAAAATAATACTCTTCCGTTCATATTCATTAATTCTATGGCAGAACTTTGTGCTTCAGGCGACGGAGCTGCTATTATACATACATCTACACCGTTTCCTTTAGTTTCGGCCATTATTTTCTCTTTTAATTCCGACGGCATTACAGTTATTATATCAGGATCAAGTTCTTTACACAGCCCAAGTCTGTCTTCAGAAAGATCATTCATAAATACTTTTACTGCTCCCTGTATTTTTGCAAGAAATGCGTGCATTATACCTATAGGCCCTGCTCCTATTATAAGTACAGTGTCCCCAAGTTCTATATTTACTCTGCTCTGCCCGTTAAAAACACATGATAACGGCTCTACAAGCGCTGCTTCTTCATATGATATTTTTTCATCAAGTTCTACAAGATTTCCTTGGTTTACTGCTTTTGCAGGAATTTTCAGATATTCTGCAAAACCACCCTGAAGATTTATACCAAATGCTTCATATGTTTCACATAAATGTGTATTTCCGCTCACACATCTGTCGCATGTACCGCATCCCATGTTAGGTGCTATTGCCACTCTCATGCCCGGTTTATATTTTTGTACATTTTTTCCTGTTTCAGCTATTTCACCGCTGATCTCATGTCCAAGTATTCTCGGATTATCTTCATTTACTCCTGCATACCCGTTTTTAACCATTCTTATATCTGTTCCGCAGATAGCTGCGGATTTTACTTTTACAAGTATTTCATCATCATTTATTGCTGGTTTTTCTGTTTCTTTCAGCCTTAAATCATTAGCATTATATAGAAATGCTGCTTTCATAAATGCCACCTCTTTCTTTTTTTATGCATTAACTGCAACTTCTTTTTTCTTTTTAAGAACTATCACTGCGAAAGCTGCCACTACAGTTCCTGCTGCTATGGCAATGATATATCCAAGCAGGTTACCCACTGCCCCCGGTATTGGAAGTACGAATATTCCTCCGTGCGGAACTGCCAGTCCGCATTTAAACAACATTGAAAGTCCTCCTGTAACTGCCGAACCTAAAACTACTGACGGCAACACTCTCAGAGGATCTGCCGCCGCGAATGGTATCGCGCCTTCGGTTATAAATGAAAGTCCTAATACCCACGCTGTTTTTCCTGCTTCTCTTTCCTCTGCTGTAAATTTATCTTTTGCTATAAGCGATGCAAGTGCCATACTTAAAGGCGGTATCATACCTGATGCCATTACCGCTGCCATTACCATTGATGTCTGTCCGGGCTGTAAGCTCGTAAGCGATGCCACTCCGAAGAAGTATGCTGCTTTCCCTATAGGCCCTGCCATATCTATAGCCATCATTGCCCCAAGTATTATTCCTAATCCTACAGAGTTTATACCGCTTAATCCGTTCAGCCAGTCTGTCATAAAGTTATTTAATGCTGTAAATGGTTTTCCTAAAATATAAATCATTACCAGTCCCACTATCATTGAAGATAACAGCGGTAAAATAAGTACAGGCATTAATCCCTGAAATGCTTTTGGTATTTTTATTACCTGCTTCAATAATATTATAACATATCCTGCAAGAAAACCTGCAACTAATGCTCCTAAAAAACCTGCTCCTATGGCATTAGCAAGCATTCCGCCTATCATCCCCGGAACAATACCCGGTCTGTCAGCAATAGAGAACGCTATAAATCCTGCAAGTACCGGAAGCATTAATGCAAACGACGTTCCTCCGCCTATCTGCATAAATGCCGCGGCTAATGTACCTTTCTGATCTCCTGCATTTATTCCTCCAAGTGCAAATGCAAGGGCTATCATTATTCCACCCGCTACTACAAACGGTATCATATATGATACACCTGTCATAAGATGCTTATAAGGCCCGAGATTTTTTTCTTTTGCTGTTTTTGCCTGTTCAGCAGCTTTTTCAGCCTGATACGCAGTCGTCAGCTTTGAAGCTTTTTCTATAAGGGCTTTTGGATCTTTTATCGCTTCGTCTACATTTACTTCTATAAGTTTTTTTCCTATAAATCTGTCTTTATTCACTGATGTACTCGCAGCTATTATTACTGCATCTGCTTCTCTGATATCTTTGTCTGTAAGCACATTTTCCGCACCTATTGACCCTTGTGTTTCTACTTTCATCTCTACATTCATTTCTTTCGCTGCTATCTGTAAAGCCTCTGCTGCCATATAAGTATGCGCAATCCCCGTCGAACAAGATGTTATTGCTACATATTTCATAAACATTCCTCCTAGACCTTTTTCAATTTCTTTTTATACTTGAGTAGAACAGTGAAGTACATATATTAACCTTGATATTCTGTTTTAGTTATTCAGTAATTCTATTATTTCAGCAGATTTTTCTGCATTTCTAAGCCCGTCTCTGAATTCTTTATGCATTAATTTTCTTGCAAAACTTGTTAGTATTCTTATATGTGTGTCATCTGAATTTTCAGGAACTGCTATTAAAAATACAAGATCACTCTTTACTCCGTCCATTGACTCAAAATCCACACCATTTTTTACTCTTCCAAATGCCAGTGAAGGTTCCTTTACCCCGGCACTTTTACCATGAGGAATGGCTACTCCCATTTCTACCCCTGTAGATCCTATTTCCTCTCTTTTCAGCACATCCTGATAATATGCCTCTTTGTCCAGAAGCCTTCCCTCTTTGTCCAAAAGTTCTATAAGCTCTTTTATTACATCCAGCTTAGTTTCACCTTTCAGATCTAAATCAATAAGATTTTCATTCATTAACTTATTTATATCCATTTTTTCTCCTTCCAAAGAATTTAAACTTCCTTGTTACCCTTAATTAAATATTTTACACAGGCTGGTTTATTTATTTCTTTTGTCAAATTCATTCATAATTTCTATTCCTGCACTTGTTCCTATTCTTTCTGCTCCTGCTTCCATCATTGCAAGGAATGTGTCAAGGTCTCTTATTCCTCCTGCTGCTTTTACTTTTACTTCATCTTTTACTATTGACTTCATTAGTTTTACATCTTCTAATGTTGCTCCTCCTGTACCGAATCCTGTTGATGTTTTTATAAAATCAGGTTTTACTTTTACAGCGATTTCACTTACTTTTACTTTTTCTTCGTCTGTAAGATAGCAGTTTTCAAATATTACCTTTGATAAAACATTCTTTTCTTTACACGCTTTTACTATTTCGGCCATTTCTCTTTCTATGTAATCATAGTCTTTTTCTTTAAGTCTTCCTATGTTTATTACATAATCAATCTCGTCTGCTCCTTCTTCTATAGCCTGTTTAGTTTCATGTACTTTGTTTTCTATAGTTGTCTGCCCAAGAGGAAAACCTATTGCTGCTCCAACATGCACTCCTGTCCCTTTCAGAAGCTCGCTGCATAATTTTACAGGATATGAATTTATTGCTACCATCTTAAATCCGTAATCTGCCGCTTCCTTACAAAGTTTTTCAAAATCTTCTGTTACTGCATACGCTCTTAACTGTGTATGATCTACCATTTGTGCCAAATCTTTTTTTTCCATTGTTATCCTCCGTTTTTATAATTTTTCATAATTTGTTTTTATTATTGTCATAAGTTCATCAGGTATTGAATTCCCTGTCACTTCTTTTAATGTTTCTTCTACACCCTTTGTTCTCAGCATTTCCTGTAATTCCACCGATTCTTTATCAGAATCAATATTATATTTCAAAGCATACGAAATACCTGTTAGTAAATTACTGTTTGGAAGTCCGTATTCGATTGTTCCCAGCAATGGTCTTATTAATCTTTCTCTTATACTGAGCTTTCTTAACGGTTCTCTTCCCACTCTTACTGTACTGTCTCCAAGATATTTATTTTCAAATCTTTTTAGTATCTTCTGTATATATTTTTCATGTTCATCTTTATCAAAACCATATCTTTTTATTAGTACGGCTCCGCTTTCCTCCATTGCACCGATAACTATCTTTCTTATTTTTTCATCCTGAACAGCCTGGTCAATAGTCTCATATCCCATGTATACTCCCATATGTGCAGTTATTATATGACCTGTATTTACAGTAAAAAGCTTTCTTTCGATATATGGTGTAAGGTCTTTCTTTTTTATCATTCCTTTTAAATCCAGATCACCTTTTATAAGAGTTTCGTCTGCTATCCATTCGTTGAAATCTTCTACTATTGTGTAAGTTACCACTTCTCCCTCTACTTTTCTCGGCGGGATTAATCTGTCTACTGCTGAATTTACAAATCCTGCATATGTTTCCATATAATTTTTTTCATCATCATTCAGATACTGTTCTACTTTTGATTTCAGAAAAGTAGAAGCTTCCAGCTTATTTTCACAGGCTATTATGTTTATATATCTGGTAATGCCGCTGCTTTTTCTGGTCTTTATTATTTCTGCCACTGTAGGTGCTATTATTTCCAGTATGTTAGCCCCCACTGCTGTTGTAATTAGATCTGTTTCAGGTACTTTTTTCTTTATACCTTCCAGATCACCTGATAATATTCCGCATACATTTTTTACTACTTCTGTTTTATTATTTGTACCTACTGTTTCCACTGTATACTCATTATCTTTATTCAGCTGGGATATAATATCTTCATTTACATCAATAAATGTGACATTATATGAATTTTCAGAAAGTATTTTCCCTATAAAGCCTCTTCCTATGCTGCCGGCGCCAAAATGAAAAACTTCCATAACTGCCTCCTTTTCAAAATCTAATATGTTACATTATGTTTTGTTATGTCATGTTATGTCATCTAATGTAATAATATGTTACCACATTTTTTTATTTTGTCAATAGAAAAAATTATTTATTTGAAAAATTTTTCAAAATAATATAAAATTGTTATAATATGAAAAACGAGGTGTTACTTTACAAATGAAAAAACAAATAGATAAAAATATAGGTATCCCGTTGTATGAGCAGATTCTGGAAATAATATACAATGATATACAAAACGGAATTTTTGCATACGGCGAGATAATCCCAAAAGAATTAGATCTCTGCAAGATGTATAATGTCAGCAGACCTACGATCAGGAAAGCAATGGATATCCTTGTCCAAAACGGGAATCTGATAAGAATAAAAGGCAAGGGAACATATGTTTCGTCAGATAAAAAAATAAAACAGGAATTCACCCATATCATTCAGAATTTTAACGCTGAAATGTCTCAAAAAGGTGTAAGTCCCGGTACCAAAGTTCTGAAAAAACTTATTGTTACCCCAGATAAACTGACTAGAGAGAAACTGGAACTGAAAAGTGATGAAAATGTAATAGAACTCGTGAGATTAAGATATGCAGACAATGAGCCTCTTCTTATTGTTACTACGTATATCCCTTATGACAGAGCTCCTTTTTTGTTTGAGAGAGATTTTGAAAAAGTTTCTCTTTATGACTCTTTTGAAGAAAAAAATATCATCATTAATAAAGCAATAAGAACATTTGAAGTACAGAAAGCCACAAAAGAGCTTTCAGATTTACTTACTATTTCCAAAAATGATCCTGTTTTTTACTTTGAAACTATTGCTTATTCAGATAAAAATGTTCCTATGGAATTCTCAAAATGTTTTTACCGTGGTGATAAAAATAAATTCGTAGTGGAAATAAAAAAATAACCAAATATAAAAAATAGAATTGTAAACAGCCTGTTCTCACTGGAGTCAGGCTGTATTTTTCATTGTTTTTTGATGACAAAGAAACAAATTCATGATAACATACTTATGTTTCCTAGGAATCAAAATTATTTTTTGAAAGGAGAATTTATAATATGAATTTTGATCAGTTATTTAAAGAAATTTCTGCTGAAGATATACAAGATAATGTATTTACACTTGTGGAAAAAGATTTTTCTGTTATTACCGCAGGCAGGGAAGATCACTATAATTCCATGATAGGCAGCGGCGGCGGCATGGGGGTTCTTTTCAAAAAACCCGTTACATGGTGTGTGTTTCGCGCAGACCGTTACACTCTTGAACTTCTTCAAAAAGAACAAACTTATACACTGACTTACTTTCCCGATGAGTTTAAGGAACAGGCACTCTTTTTAGGAAGCAAGTCCGGAAGAGACAGCATGAAGATGAAAGAAACTAAACTCACAGCTGTACAGACTCCCTCTGGTAACATTACTTTCAAAGAAGGCAGATTAATCATAGAATGTAAATTAACACAAATTACCACTCCCGCTCTCGAAGATTTCTGCACACAAGAGGCCAGAGATTATATAAATGAAGCTTATAAAAGTGTAAACGACCACCGAAAGTATGTATTTGGAGAAATCACCCGTGTTTGGGTGAAAAAATGAGAATAAATAAAAAACATGCTGATATTCATAAGATATCAGCATGTTTTTCCATTTACCTAATTAGTGTGCTTTTTGTATGACTTTCCTTTTTCTCTGTATTTCAGTCCTGACCAGATTATTTCGGTGAATTTATCGATCCCCTCATCATCCAGTACTATATTTTCAAACATTATACTTTCTTTCAACACTTCATACAGCACACCAAGTGTGTATGTAGAAACATCCTCCACTTCCATCGGCTTAATAAGTTTTCGTTTCACTAGGATACCCAATAAATGATAGATTGGTTTATTTCTCTTATAACGTCCTTTTTTTATGTCATCAGAGAGATAAAAAGAACTCTTTGATGTAATAACAAAATGAAGCATTTTTGGATTTTTCTGGTAAAACTCAACTTCTTTTCTTACTATATCCCACACATATTTGAGACAGATGCCTGCATCTGTGTCCATATCTACTTCCATCAGCTTCAGCTGATCAAGATATTCTGCAAGACTCAGCATGCAGTATTCATATAATGTATCTATCAACTCTGCTTTACCTTCAAAATAAAAATAAATATTTCCGGGGCTGGCATTTATTTTCTGAGAAAGCTTCCCCATGGAGGCTTTCTCCAGTCCTACTTCATATATCAAATCAAGCA
This sequence comes from Sebaldella sp. S0638, assembly GCF_024158605.1. Lineage (NCBI taxonomy): Bacteria > Fusobacteriati > Fusobacteriota > Fusobacteriia > Fusobacteriales > Leptotrichiaceae > Sebaldella > Sebaldella sp. S0638. The sequence goes on from NZ_JAMZGM010000007.1 coordinate 59,461, forward strand.
TTCCTAATAAAATTTTCTCTTTTGTATCCATTTCTCACCTCACTGAATAATTTATATATCTTCTTAATTTTTTGTTCAATTTCCCTTCCCTGTCCTGATACCCTCCAGCAGAACTTACCGTCAAATACTGATAGATAAATCTGTTCACATAATCTAAAAACATTGTCGTTAAAATACCAGAATGAGCATTCACTTTTTATTTTAAAAATAATTTCCTTTTTGACTCATTAAGATTATACCCATTAAATTTCAACGTGTCAATAAAGCTTCTTCATCAATCAATTATACTTTTAATTATTTTTGAAAAGCGATTTTAAAACGAGCATGCTTATAACACCAATTTCATAGCTTTATCTGCAGTATTTCTATAAATAATAAATTTCAATATTTCCAAAAAGGTTAATTAGACATTATTGAACAAAAAACTTTACTCCTTAATCAATTAATGCTATTATAAAGTGTAATATTTATGAGGACACAACTAATTCAAAATTTATTCTTTACTAAAATAGATTTTTATAAAATTAGTAAATTTAGTAAATATTAAAGACAATATCATGTATTTAAATTCAGGGCAAAGGAGTGTTTTATATGAAAAAATTTTTTAGACAATTAATTTTTTTAGCACTTATAATGACTTTATCTGCACAATTTGCTGTTGCCGATGATGTAGATGAAATTTCCAAAAAACTGGCAAACCCAGTATCAGATCTTCATAATTTACCGCTAAGATATGATTATGATAAAGATGTGGGACCTTATTACGGCAGCAGAAATACCCTTAGAATCCAGCCAGTTATGTCATTTAAACTAAATGACGAATGGTCACTTATTTCCAGAACGGTTATACCTCTTATTACTCAGCATGATGTCATTCCTGACAGCACACAGACAGGTGTCGGAGATATTCAGGAAAGCCTGTTTTTTTCTACTACTACAAAATCTCATGTTATATTCGGATTTGGTCCTATAGTATCAATTCCTACTTACGATGATGATTTCAGCAGTAAGAGATTCGGTGCAGGACCTACAGCTTTAGTTCTTATTGATCCGGGAAAATGGACAATAGGAGGACTGGCAAACCATGTATGGTCATTTGCAGGGCCGGGTACAGAAGGAGATAAAGGATATTTTTCCAAAACAATGGTACAACCTTTCATCACTTATCAGCTGCCAAAAGGATGGTCAGTTGGTTTTAACAGTGAAACTACATATGACTGGAAAGAAAACGAATGGTTAGTTCCGCTTACTGTCCAAGTCAGCAAGGTTGTTAAAATCGGAGAAATGCCTGTTAGCTTTGCACTTGCTCCAAACTATTATATAGAACGTCCTGATAGCGGACCTCGTTGGGGTGCAAGAGCTGTAGTAACATTAGTATTTTAAATTATAAATTTATAAGCAAAAATGAGCCTGTGATTACAATATAAGGCTCATTTTTCTATTTAATATAGTTATTATTGAAAATATATTTTTATAACTTAATATATAAAATATATAATTTAATTAAAAGTGATAAAAGATCATTAAAAATGTATATTTCACAGTATATTTTTTGTTTTTCAATATAAAAAAATTTTCTTTCGATTAATTATATTCATTTTGGTTATTGACTTTTTTAATATTAATGCTAAAATAACTATGAAGAAAAGAGGTGTGTTATGAATACATTTATAAACTTAATGGGAAATTTTAAAAAAACTGAAAAAAATGCCCAGCGTATAAGAGTTCATTAGATCCGCTTACTGATTTATTTTTTTTAGTCCTTTATTACAGACAAGACCAGTCTAAACTAAACGATCTGTTAAAGAAAATAATAGAAAAACACGGTGAAAAAACAGCACTCAAAGCTATTTTTGCTTTAAGAGATCCTAGAGGCGGGATGGGTGAAAGAGCTGTTCCTAAAAAATTACTGTATCATCTGGCTGATACTTCTCCGGATCTTATAGTAAAAAATCTGGATAAAGTTGTCGAATACGGCAGAGTAGATGATCTTCTAGTTTTACTTGACACTAAAATTGCCGAACAAACAGCTTTTTTCATAAAAAATAATATTGAAAAAAATCAATTATTCTCTAAATGGCTTCCAAGAGATAACAAATCTTTAAAAAATTATGCATATATTCTTATGAATTACTGGAAAATGAAACCAAAAGAATACAGAAAATTCATAACACAAAATAATAAAGTAGTGGAAAGTCAGATGACTGCTAATAAATGGCATGAGATTGAATATGAAAAAGTACCTTCAAGAGCTGCAATTATATACAGGAATGCATTTTCAAGACATGATAATTCAAGATATACTATCTATCTGGAAGATGTTTCCAATAATAAAGCTAAAATAAATACATCTGTATCAACACCAAGTGACATTATTTTGAAAATATTTAAGAATTCTTATGATACTACTCTTGAATTAGCATGGAAAAATCTAAAAGATTTTGCACCTGATATCAGTTATCTTCCTGTTATAGATGTAAGTGGTTCTATGTATAATTTAAGCGATAGTATTTATCACGCTTTAGCATTAGGTACTTATTTTGCACAGAGAAATAAATCAGATTTCAAGGATATTTTTCTGACATTCTCTGAAAATCCGGAATTTGTAAAATTACAAGGAGATAATCTTTTAGAGGTATTGAATAATCTAAAAAGAGCTGCATGGGGTTATACTACAAATATAAATAAAGTTTTTGAATTAATTTTGAATACTGTCAAAGCTGGTGCAAATACAGAAGATCTTCCCAAAAATATTCTTATTCTTTCGGATATGGAATTTGATGCCGGAGTAAATACAGTTACTAATTTTGATACATGGGAAAGGGAATTTTTAAAGCATAATATTAAACTCCCTCAGATAGTATTCTGGAATCTAAATACTAGAAATATGACTTTCCCGGTAACTATGCATAATAATGGAACTATTCTTTTATCAGGATATAATCCGCAAATGCTGGGAATGCTTAATAATGTATCTGACCCTGTACAATATGTACTCTCATTTATAGAGAAATTTTCCATAAATGAATAAACTTATTTTTTGAACATAATAATCAAAAAAATAAAACAAACATTAAATTTTCTTGATATAATTAAATATATATAGTATAATTAACATTGTAGACAGCTAACAGCAACTAATTGATATTCCAGACCGGAAGTGCAGGTGCGAGTCCTGCCGTCGAAAGACGTGGTTTAAATAATAGTGCGCCGGTATTCAAGATGCTGTCTGTAAAATAGATAACTAACAGCATATATTTCTAAAGGATTAAAGGGTCGCAGGTTCAAGTCCTGCCAGTTGGAAACAACTGTAGCTCAGAGAAAGAGTATTTAATATGAAAAACTGTTATCTGAAAAATAGACGACTTACAGCAAACCAAATTTGAATATTCCAAATTCTTAAGGTCGTCTGGATTATATTTATTAATAAAGAACCGGGAATAAAAAATTCCGGCTTTTTTATTTATAAATTATTATATCCCAAAATAAAAAAACTGCCCTGTGATTTCGAAGCAGTTCTATATATATTTCTAAAATTTTATAAAATGCTCCACAGCCTCAGTCAGACCATCTGCATTATTATCATTTTCCGTTACGTAATCCGCCGACTCCTTAACATGATCGTAAGCATTGCTCATAGCTGCGCTATAACCTGATTCTTTCAGCATTTCTATATCATTCTCACCGTCACCTATAGAAAGAACTTCTGTCAGCGGTATTCCCGAATAATCAGAAAACCACTTCAAAGCAACAGATTTATCAGAGCCTTTCGGCACTACCTCAAGAAGAAAGTCAAGTGAGAACATAAGATTTATATCGTCACTTACATTGCTTTCCTTTAATTTAGCAACTGCAATATCAAGATTCTCTCTTTTCCCTACAAGTAATATTTTCATAAAATCTATATCTTTATAGTCATTTATATCCTTTATAAATACCTTTGTCTGATGATTGCTCGAAACCTCCACTTCCAGTTCCTTATTATCCTGTGTTATAAATATGAAATTTTTTTCATGAATACAAAAACTGATATCTATTTTATTGTCCATAACGATATCATAGACTCCTTTTATAATACTAAAATCCAGCTTTTTTACATAAAGATTTTTCCCCTCTTTTATATCATGAACTACCCCGCCGTTATACGCTATAAAGTACCTTACCTTATCATCAAGACCTGCTTTTTTTATAAGACCCAGCATCCCGAAAGTCGGTCTTCCAGATGCAAATAAAAATTCTCTTCCGCTTTCCAGCACCTTTTTTACTGTCTCACTGTTTTTTTCCGAAATAGCTTCATTTGGCCCGAGACTTGTTCCATCCATGTCAGCTGCCACCATCTTTATCATTTTCTTCTCCTTTTTGGTCATAAATTTTGTTTTTATACAGCAATTTAATAAATTATATATTATTCTCAAAAAAATCTTTTCTTTGTATATATCTCTCGCTGCTATTTCTAAATTTATAAAACTGCCGTAATTCATAATTTACCCCATATAAATTACAGGACAAAACCGGAATTCACTCTAAAATTCCAGCCAACGACAGAATATTCAATTAACAGTTACATGCAAAATATTAACTGATTTCACTGTCATCACATTAAACATTCTCTTTTTCTGCAAGCTTCAGCATCCGCCTTACATTAGCTCTCCCTTTTTTTATTCCGAGATTAATCACAGCAGCCAGTAAAATACAAATAACTGTAAACACTACACCTGTTACCCCCACAACAAAACGAGTGCCTTCCCCCTGCATTCCCCAGTAAGCAATTACAAGAAAAATACTTGAAACAGAAAGAAACATTCTCAGCCATTTCTCCAGTTTCTTTATTTCTTTTGCCTGTAACGAAGCTTCTATGGATAATTCTTTGGAATTCATAAGCTGATCCTCCCTAATATATTAAATTTGGTTACACAGTATAAAATTTCTATCTGTGTAACCAACAATATTTATATTTATAATTTTAATAAGTAAGTCCCGGATTAAAAATTCCCAGAAGAACCCCGACGAATGCTATAACCACAAGTATAAGCATTACTGTAGTAGGTGACAGTTTTTTCTTTTTCATCAGCCACCAGCAAAATATTACAGTAACAGCAGACAGTAATTTTGGAAATATACCGTCAAATGTCTTTTGCAGGTCTATTATTGTTCCTCCCGCTGAATTGGTAAGCTTAAAAGAAGTTGTTATATTTATCCACGTAGCTGCAACAGCTCCTATTACTATAGTCCCTACCATTATTACAGATTCCCTTATTGCAGTTGCCTTTTCTCCTACTATTACTTCCACTGCCTTACCGCCAAGCTCATAACCTTTGAAATACAGGAGTTTCATACCAGATATAGCCAGCACATTCCATACTATAATATAGAAAATTGCTCCCAAAGGTGATCCGCCTCCTGAAAGTCCAAGACCTATACCAAGAAGTATAGGTATCAAAGTACCTACTATAAGTGAATCTCCGATCCCTGCCAAAGGTCCCATAAGACCCGCACGTATACCGTTTATCATTTCACTGTCTATCTGTTCACCATTTGCTCTTGCCTCTTCCAGTCCTGCAGTAATTCCCACCACTACAGTTCCTATCTGCGGTTCTGTATTAAAAAACGCAGTGTAAGTTTCCATTGCTTTTTGTTTATCATCTTTGTCTTCATATAATTCATCAACTATAGGCAGCATTGATACGAGATAACCAAATGTCTGCATATGTTCCTGTGAAAAGCACGTGAGGTTTCCGTAAAACCAGTTCCAGAAAGATTTATTCAGTGCTTTTTTAGATACTTCTTTTTTGGCCATTATATTTCCTCCTCTTCATCATCAGCTGCTGTTACTTCTGCTCTTTTCAGTCCCACCAGTTTTATATTATAATAAAGAATTGCGAAAAATCCTCCTACTATAGCTGCCCCGATAAGATTCACACCCATACTTGCAGCAAGTGTAAACCCAAAGAAAAATGTGATAAGATCTGTAGGTTTTGTGACTACCTGTTTCAATAAAATTGCTATCCCTACCGCCGGCAGCAGACTTCCCACTGTAAACAGCGTTTTCATCGCAATACCATCCATAGGGAGATAATTTTTAATAATCTGAACCATATATTCACCAGATATTGTTATTATGAATGTAGGTATAAAGCTGCATATTATATGTGAAATCCACGGATAACCCATATTTACGAAATAAAGATTTTTGAAATTTCCTTTTTCTATAGATTTCCACCCTATATGCTGCCAAAGAAGATTTATTGTTGCTGTACCATAAAATAATACTGTTCCCAAAGTCCCTACTGCTGCCCCCAGTGCTGCTGCAAGCTGCGTTGCCTCAGTAGTCCCCGGATCTATGCCAAGTCCCTTTATAGATACCATGGCAAGAGGTATACCTATGTAACTGATGGCACGTACATCTGCTGATACTGTACCGCCCGGCGTTACAAGCGCTATATAAATTACCTGTATTGCCGCTCCTACTATAATTCCGCTTTTAATGTCCCCTAAAATAATACCAACTACCAGTCCTGCTACTAAAGGACGCCCCAGTGTGTAATTTCCTATAGTTGTTCCTCCCAGTCCGGGCATACTTGACAAGCAGGCGAATATTCCCAATAAAACTGCCTGAATCAGATTAATATGCATAGTTAATCACATTTCCTTTCTATTTATACATTATTTGAATTTTATACCTTTTTCCGCTCATAATTAATCAAACGGCACTAAAGAAAAATAAATTTTTGCGTGATAAAATTAATTGTAAAAATATTAAGTTGTGAAATTACTTTTTAAAAACATAATTATTTAAATCCGAATTTATCTCTGAATTTCTTCCAGTTTCCTATTGCCTCATCTTTTAGCAGTGCAAACTCTACATTATACCCGGCCTGCATGATTCTTTCTATTGCTTCTGCTTCCGGCTGTGTAATAGACTGGTTATTCCCCAGTTTCACAGCTCCCGGCCTGTCATTACAAGGCCCTATATTTACTTCTCTTACTCCCGGATCAAATTTATCATCCACAAGTATTTTAGCCATTAATATCGGTTCTTTGGTTATCAGAAAATAACGGTCTTTACTATCCAGTACTTTCTGACATTTTTCTTTCCATTCATCATAAGTCCATACAAAAGTTTTTTTCCCGCTGGCATTTTTATATGCTGCCTTTAATGTGGGATTAGTCGCTGCAAGATCATTTACAGCAACAATTCCGTCGCATGGATATTCCAGTGCCCAACGTGTACATGTCTGCCCGTGTATCATTCTGTCATCTATTCTTACAAATGAAACTGCCATAGTAATCTCCTTCTATTTTTAGATTTCTTCCTCTTCATCAGAAAAGTCAAATTTGAATTCTGCCACTGACTCCAGTGCCTCACCTAATATTGCTTTTTTCAAAGCCTCTGTATCATTTCCATCTTCTAATACTGCTGTAAGTCCCATTGATAAATTCATCCCTCCGAATGCTACTGTATTTTTTATCAGTCCTTTTTCAGTGAGAACATTAAGTGCCGTGGTCATTGGCGAGCCGCCTATTATATCAGCAAGCAGCACTATTTTATCATTTTCTGTGATATCTTTAACCAAAGTTATAAAATTATTCTCAAAAATATCTATACCCATTCCGTCTAATAAACTGGTACTTTTCAATTCTTCTTTTTTGGCTCCCGCGAGCATGTTCAACGCATTATGAAGTCCGGGAGCAAATGTCCCATGACTCACTAATATCACATGTTTCACACTGTCACCTCCTTCTTGGAATATTCCAAAACAACCTTCATTTTATTATACAACATAATTTTTAAAAAGCAATAATTAAACTTAATTATTAAATAGTTTTTTTCATTATTTATTTTTGTTATTTCATTATTTTATAAAATAAATATAAATATTTTAAATTAATTTATTTTTTTCTATACCTGAACTTTCTGAAAAAAATTATTTCTGAAAATTGCTTAACTAATTTAACCACTATGCAATTTTATTTCTGAAAATTATACTATATAATTTTACTCCTTCATGATTTTTTTTGATAAGCCTGTTCAGTAAAAATCACTATTAACTATTTGTTATATATATAAGTATCTTTAATAAATATTTTTATTATAAAATTATAATAAAAAAAATTTAAATTACATCTGTATTATATTTTGTTAATTTTATAAAATTCATCAATAGTTTATAAAGAATGATACTCACGTTTATAAAAATTTTATTTTTTTATACTTTATACTCCAAATATGATAAAATATAAAAAATCATGAAAAACAGTTATATCAAAATATAACTGAATCAAGAATTAGATCTAAGGAGAGCAATTATGAAAATAACAAAAGCAATATTACTTATCATCTTATATGGAATTATTTACTACTTTTATCAATTTGTTATAGGAGCAATTACAGGTGCTGCGGCTGCCATAATCGGAAGAATTGCTTACGGAGCAGACTTTTATACAATTTATAAAAATGGCGGGATGGGCGCTGTATTATGTATTACAGTTATACTATCTGCAATATTTTCATATATGACTTACTGGTCTGTATTCCTTATGAGGAACCTTAAAATAACCAAAGTATGTAATTTTAAAAAACTAAAACTTTCATATATCCCGCCGGCTCTTATACTCGGAGTTTCAATTTGTTTTCTGAATTCTTCCCTGATAGCATGGCTGGGTAAAATTGAATTTTTCAAACATTATATCCAGATGTACCAGTATCAAAATTCATGGTTACGTGAAACAAATACTATCCTTCTGGTTCTGGCAATTGCAGTTACAGCTCCCTTAATCGAAGAAATTATATTCAGAGGTATGATTTTTAATGAACTAAAACCAATCATACCGGCATTTCTGATTATAATTATTCAGGGATTATTATTTGGAATATATCACTTTAATATTGTACAGTTTATTTACGGCTCATTTTTAGGTATTATGTTCGGATTGGTTTACTACTGGACACAGAATCTTTGGATACCTATAATACTTCATTTTTCCAATAATATAATGGCAATTATTGCAGTAAAACAGCAGGAAGCAGAAAGTGCTTCCGAAGCGAATATCTGGGTATTTCTTGTATCCCTTATTATAACGGCTCTGCTTTGCTTTTTCTTTTATAAAAGAAGAAGTAAAGATTATTATGAATAAATAAATTAAAAAAGACCTGTAAAAACTCAACAGGTCTTTTTTAATATTAACTACAGTTTTTCACTGCAAAATCCAAATTTTTCGATCCAGTTACAATACTTTTATAATTATTTTCTTTGCAAAATAATATATTTCCGTCTGAATCAGTCTAAAAATAAATCCTCTTTTTTAAAAACCAAACTAATTCCCCCGGATCATTTCAATGGTTTTTCTCATTTCCACGAATCAAAATAATGGTTTAACTTTTTGTTTTTTAGGTGGTTTCAAGTTTATATATTATAAAAATCTCACGGGTTTCCCGAATTTAATATCCGCAAAATTATTACAAACACTATTTCCGATAATATCTCTGCCTCTTTTTATTATGTATCTTATCTTTCGTTTTCTATTTCGCTGATCATATTTACACGGTTCGCATGACGCTCACCTTCAAATTCAGCATCAAGCCATTCTTTTACTATCATTTTAGCCAGTTCACTTCCTATTACTCTGGCACCAAATGCTAATATATTGGTATTATTATGCTCTCTTGATAACTTTGCCGAGTAAGGCTCACTGCATACTACTGCACGAATTCCTTTTACTTTATTAGCAGCAATGGAAATACCCACTCCTGTACCGCATATCAGAATTCCCAGATCAAAATTCCCTTTCACTACCTCTTCCGCGACCTTTTTTCCATAGATCGGATAATCTGTTCTTTCAGCTGTATATGGACCAAAGTCCTCTACTTCATGTCCTAATTCTTTCAGATAATCAATAATTATTGGTTTTAGTTCCAATCCAACATGATCGCTTCCTATTGCTAATTTCATTTTTTCCTCCATTCACTTTACTTAATATATTAAATTTATAACTGATGCAGCTGTGCAATACTCTCTTTAATATACATATGGATTTTTTGCAATTTCTGCTTTTTCTGCCCGATGTTTCTAACTATTGTATACCCGCTTCCAAATGGCATATATAATATCTGTATTCCTATCCGCAAACTCATATATCTTAGCGGCTTCATTATTGTGAGATGAACATCTGCAGGTATTTGTGAAATTTCCCTTATTAATTCCAGTCCTAATATATCAATGCAAATATTAGTTCTTGTTTCTCTAATACTGACATTTCTTTTTTGGGTAATCGTTTTCTCATTTTTTCAAAAAAATTCATTTCATTTATATTTTTACGTAATCGTTTTTCTTATTATAAAATCATATCATTATTAACTTTTTATGTCAATATTTTATTTTATCGCACTTTTTATTGAAAAATGCTGTAGTTTGTGGCATAATGAATTTAAGGGCACAGTAATCGCTTACTTAAGTTGGAGGAAAATATATGAAAAAGAAAAATCTGTCCATTAAAGAAATTGCACAATTAAGCAATGTCTCGGTAGCCACTGTTTCAAGGGTAATAAATGAAAGAGGCGGCTTTTCTGATGAAACCAGAAAAAAAGTCCTGAAAGTTATAAATGAAACCGGATACGAAGCTAATAACATTGCCAAAAGCCTTCGAATGAGTAAGTCTTATTCTATTGGAATAATTGTTCCTGATATTGGAAATTTCTTTTTTGCGGATATTGTTCAGAAAATAGAAGAACTGCTGTTTGAAAGAAATTATGCCACTATAATATGCAATACTGCCAGAAGCAGTTCCAAAGAAAAAGCATATCTGAAAATGCTGGAAAGTAAAATGATCGACGGATTAATCGTTATTTCCGGAGCAGAACAGTTTGAACTGGAGAATATAAATTCTGATTTTCCGCTGATCTGTATTGACAGAATGCCCAAGAACCCCGAGTCTACTATTTTTATTTCATCGAATCATTATCAGGGAGCTTTTGAGGCTACAGAACTGCTTTTATCCAAGGGATGCAAAAATCCCTGTGTGGCATTGCACAGAAAAACATCTTCTGCCTCAAGGGAACGGCAAAAAGGCTTTAAAGATGCACTTAAGAAAAACAATATAACATATAATGAAAAAAGCAACCTTTTATACCTTCCGGCAGAGAAAAGTGACAATAAAATATCTGTAATAAAAAAATTTCTGAAAAACAATCCTGATATTGACGGTATTTTTGCTGTCAATGACAATATCGCTCTTGTTTTACTTGATATCCTTCCGGAATTAGGGAAAAATATCCCTGAGGATATAAAGCTTATCGGATTTGATAATACAGCCGGCGCCCATTACTGCAAACCTAAGCTTTCATCAGTAAAGCAGAATACTTCCAAAATTGCCAAAAGAACTGTTGACAGTCTTCTGGACATTATCAACGGCAGAAGGGATCAAGTAAATAAATATCAGCTGGAGCCTGTTCAGCTTATTTTAAGAGAAAGTACGGATTAATAATATATACGTAAATGTACTCCGGTCAAAGAGTACATTTTTTAATAATAAATGATTATTGAATATTTATTGTATGAAAGTATTCAGATCTTGCCCTGAATAAGTGCTGCTGAAAACTTTCTGCGGCAAAACTAGTATTTTATGTTATTTGCCAATTTTTTAACATTACTTGCAATAACCTTTTATACCAGTAAAATAACTTTTTCCTGAATCTGTTCAATGTTTTTAATTCATGTTTCTCATGATCACTATAAATAAGCCGTATCTCTCCTTTCTCTTTTCTGTATTGATAATTTCCCAATAGTTCCAGTAATTTTTTCGTAATTCCCTTTTCCCATTCATAATAAAGCTTTCTTTAACATAAACATCACAAATAAAAATACAGTAATCGTTTTCTTTATATCCTAATCTGAATTATATTCAAAAAGCACGTTATAAATCTCGTTATCAAATAAATTACTGTAGACTATTTCCTGAAACTCATCATCTTCCAGCAGATCAGGAATATTATGCTCCACAATATAAATATCAGCTTCTTCATCATAGTAATAATCCCTGATATTTTCAGGAAATCTGACCATTAAATAACTTATCACATCTTTAACACATTTTTCCATAGTTCCCCCCAATTATATAAAATTTCTAAAAATCGTCCTTTTATCCGATTTCAATATTTTAAATTTAGTTTATGATATTTTTATATTTTTCATTTAAATAACCATCAACTAATTTATCTACATTTTAATTATAACTATATGAATAAAAATAGTCAATTAAATATTCCAACACTTTAATTTTTCTGTTTCAAATATTCAACTAGATATTTTTTTCAAAAATAAAAATGTGCAAAACAGCTAAATAAACTATTTTACACATTTCTTTATTATATTCTGTTAACTGCATAATATATAAATTCCAAAAACTGCCGTAAATATATAAATTATACAACTAAACTGTGCTTTCTAAAGAACTATTCTCAAAATTTCTATTGCAAGCGGAATTAATGCTAAAAAAACTGCTGTTATTGCTATACTCCGCGTTTTTTTGGATTCTTTTATTACTTCTGCCGAGACTGCTTCTGACTGTCCTATCTGGATATTAAGTCTCGCATTGGTATCAGCCAGCTCAAATGCCTGTTTTTCTAGATATTCATTTGAAGCTTTCAGTCCTTTCATCTGCTCTTCCAAAATTTTATTAGCAGCTGACAATTCTTCCAGACGCTTATTGACATTAGTTCCTTTGCTGTTTTGCTCCAGATACTTTTCCAGATCAGTAAGCTTATGTCCTGCTGGTTTTTCAAGTTCGTTAATCACATCTTCTATTGCCTGCAAAAGTTTTGCCGGCTTTTTCTCTTTTTCATCCTCAGCTCTGTTCATCTCATGAAGCCCTTCAATAACAGGCGGTTTCTCTTTCCGCAATGCAGTCTTATTGTCATCCAGTATCAAAGGCTTGGGTAATTCTCTGGATACACTGCTGAAAACCAGAGGATTTGAATTAAAGATATCTGATTTATTAAATACATTGTTGCTTTTTATTCCGGATGAACTCTGAAAATTCCTGTCCGGAACAGTATTAGATTTATTGAGTATACTGCTGATTCCTTTGATATTTAATAAATCTTTTTCCAGACCAAGATCCAGTTTACTGACTATGCTCCCGTTATTTCCGTGGCTCGCACTTAAAGAACTAAATATCTCATTGCTTTTTACACCTGCAAGACTCAGAAGTCCCTTGCTCAAATCAGTATTTGATTTGTTAAATACATGATCACCTACAATATTAGGAGTAGTAAATGTTTTTTCTAAATCATAATCCGGATACCCTATACTTCCATCCAGATATTCGCTAGGAAATTCAAATAGTTTTTCATCATTGTTATTCACAAAAACCTCCCTTAAAATTAATAGTTTTGTGTGTTTTAATTTCTATAAACCGATTAAATTATATCACAGAAAATGAATAAGTTAAATAAATAAAAAACAATAAAAAAAATTATTTTGACAGAAAGAAAACAAAATGAGAAGATTAAATAAAAGAATATACTTCAGAAAAAATTTATATGTAATAAAATACTGTAATAAAAAAAATAAAATCTGGAATCTACCAAATTTTAACTACTCTGCCAAAAATATTCTTTTTTTTAATCCATCCATTTACAAACTTATGATTATTTGAAATCTGATATTCAATATATCCGTTTTTATTTCTTATCCCTGATATTAAATGAGTATAATAATTCCCTTTTACTTTGCAAAATACAATCTCATTTATTTTCAGTTCCGTCTCATCAGTCACCGGTTCCAGTGTAACGGGCTGATTTGACTTTAATATTGGCAGCATAGAATTTCCCGCTTCTTTATACTTCTCTATCATCTGACCCTTCGTAAGTAAAGAAGCAACAAAACTTGCCTTCGACATATCTCATCCTCCTTTCCTTCAAGAATCATACCATTTTACGGAGAAAAAGTCAATTTTAGAAAATATGAAAAGACAGGGTCGGTAAAACCCTGTGATATTATTATTATTTATTTAATTATTCTATAAATTTATGATATTCAGAAAATCACTGCAGCCTCATAAATATTATATTCTTTATATATCATTATGATTTTCTGATTTTTATCATACCAGTATGGAAATTCACGATCTTCATCATAATTAGATTTCAAAAATTTTTCCACAATTAATTTTTCAGGAACAAATCTGCAGTAATATTTCAGATCATCAAATATACCGAAATTCCCTGAGCTGTAAGCTACTGAGTATGGACTGGCTCTCCTTCTAAAAATTTCATAATTTCCAAGGACAGCAAATATCATATATGGAAGATATTTAGTTAATAAATACATGTCTCTGTAAGATATTACAGATAATATTATACTATTAACAGCCTCAAAGTCTACAGTTTCTGATAATATCCAAAAATCTGGTTTTGATATCCATGAATAATTTTTTGAAGAAAAATCTATTTTTTTATTCCCAGATGTTTTAATAAATGTTCTGTTTTTTCTTTTTCAGATAAAGAAGTAAAATTATCTAACTTTTCAAATATATATTCTTTAACCTTTTGTGAGAATTCAACAAGAGTCATATTTTCAGATGTCATAATACATCTGCCGTCTGCATAGAGTAACAGTATTCCAGATTTACTTTTGTATCTTATTTTGAAATGATAAAATAACAATGAATAAAGGCTGGCACCCCATGCTGTATTAAACTGTTGTAAGTAAAGCCTGACACTTTCTATATCTAAATTTAAGTCTGGTTCTTTATAATAAAATTTTGAAATTTTTTCTTCATATAGTGATTTCATACTTATATTTTTACTGTATTTTCTCTTAAATCCGAATGATTCTTTCTCAGAATAAGCTTCTGATACTTTTTTTTCAGTCTTGGTTTTTATCTCTGAACCAATTACAGTATAATTTTTTGTATTTGAAACAGTTTTTGCTTTTAGCCTTTCCCATCCGCCTGCTGTAAACAATCTTTTCAGAAAATTAGTAATTCCCATATTATATCCCCTTTACCATTCAGATAATTTATAATCTTTCAAAAACACACCTGTTACTGGCTTTTCTGTATCTTTCCATTCAAATACCGGATGTGTTATCCTTGCTGCACTATCATAAAAATCCAGCGGCATTTTTCTTATTTCATTATTCCATTCCGCGGGAAACTGGTTTGATACCCAGCCCGGGTCTACGCTGTATAAAACAATATCCGATTTTCTATATTCCCTTGACAGAGTCTTTGTCATCATATTCAGGGCAGCTTTTGCCATATTAGTATGCGGATGTGCTGAAGATTTTCTTTTTATATTAAATTTCCCCTCTATTGACGAAACATTTATGACGAATTTATTTTTATGACTGCCTGCCTCCAAAAGATTTTTTAGTGCAGTGGTAAGCAGATAAGGTCCTACACTATTTATTATCTGTACTTCCAGCAGGTCTCTTATCGATATGTCCTGACTGTACTTTACCCAATTATTCTTATTATTTTCACCATAAAAATTTTCAATAGACGTATTTTGAAGCAGATTCTCTATTTTCCCCAAAGTATGATTCAGAGGAATCAGTTTATCCTTATCTTCTAAATACAACTTTCTTTCTATTTCTATCTGTTCTAAATAACCCTTCTCATCTTTTACCGTTAAAGCTGCATTATTTATCAAAATATCCAAATGTTCAAATTCTTTATACAACGATTCCAGAAAATAATGAATTTCATTAAAATCCAGCATATCCAGATGCTTTATATGCAGTCTTTCAGCCCACAGTTTATAATCTTCTTCCTTTTGATACTCTTGTAATGCACTGTATGGAAAACGACTGGTCACAATTACTTCTGCTCCGTTTCTCAGCAATCTTAAAGCTGTGTAATATCCGATTTTTATTCTTGCACCGGTTACTAATGCAATATAACCCGTCAGATCTTCTGATTTATTTCTGTTATAAAAATTCATATCCCCGCATTCAGGACACATATCCAGATAAACATTGTGAGAAAATTCTATTATATTCTGACAGCAATAACATTTTTTCATAAATCCACTCCATATTCTAAAAAAACGAGGAGCATGCTTTCGCATGCTGTCTCCTGCGTGATATTCAGGTGCTTTAAAATTAAGCTACTCTCGTTGTACAGCAGGCTTTTACCTGCATCTCCCTTCGTGCTAAAGGGTATTTTCATTAAACTATTGTACTTTAATAATATATCATAGTTTTATTAATAATTAAATTATAAATTAAATTATCATACTTTATTAAAATTTATTTTGTGCCCTAAAAAAACAAGGGGCATGCTTTTGCATGCCATCTCTCACTTAGCAGGTAAGTGCTTTAGATTTAAGCTACTCTTGTTATACAGTGGGACTTCACCCACATCTCCCTTCGTGCTAAAGGGTATTTTCATTAAACTATTGTACTTTCACAATATATCATAGTTTTATTAATAAGTAAATTTTTTTATTTTATAAATATATTATTTTTGCATAATCAGAACCACATCCAATTCCCCAAAGGAAATTATAACATTTTCAATTTAACAAGCCATTCTTTTATTGCATTATCAGCATTATTTATATTTGATGATTGAATAATAAGGTTTTCAAGAACTTTAGCATTTGGAGCTAATTTTTTCAGTTCTGTCATACTGTTTCCAAAAGTACCGCTCTCGCTTGTATAAAAAGGAACTACTGTTTTTCCTGACAGATCATACTCACTTAAAAATGTAAGAACCGGAGGCGGTATAGTTCCTCTCCATATAGGATGACCTATAAAAATAGTATCATATGTATTTATATTATCAATTTTTGTACTTAACGCCGGAAGAATATGTTTATCCTGTTCTTCCTGAACCCTTTCAGTAAGCAGACCGTAATCAGCGGGATATTCATCTGCAAGCTTGATTTCAAGAATATCTCCGCCAACATTTTTCTGTATCAGCTCTGCTGCTGTTTTTGTAGTTCCTGAATGAGAAAAATAAACTATAAGAATCTTTCCTTTTCCTGTGCTGTTTTGGTTCTTATCTGCCATATTAGCTGCTGTAGTGTCAGCATTACAGGATATAAATAACACCAATGCAATTAATGTTATTAATAGTACACGTATTTTTTTCATAAAATCATTTCTCCTTGTATTAAAAATATTTACCAGCCTTTTTCTTCATAACCATAAAACGCTTTCTGTTTACAAAAAATATTTTTTTAGGCATCATTATATAATCCTGCATTGCTTTAATACTACCCAGTCGTCAGTTCCTAAAATATGAAATTCTCCGGAAACACTGACTTTATCTCCCACGGATAATTTATTCATCGAATCATATGATGGAAATACACACAAAACATAGCTTGAACCGGTCTTTGAATCAGATAGTTCAATTGAAGGAAGACTATGTATATCCGGCCCTTTATAAGTAACTACTCCTGATACCTCTACAGATTTTCCGGTATAGGTTTTTTCTGCCTGTACTTTATTTTTATGAAAAACATCAAGTAAATCATATGCACTGATTATTTTTTCCGCTGACTCTTCTTTATATATCCCGGTATCACTTTTTGATAATTCCGGACTTTTTCTGTCACCTTTACTGCATGCAAGATAACTAAGACTTACTGCCATTATTACAACAACGGTTATTACTCTTTTCATTTCTAATTGCCTCCTGAAATTTATTAATTCCAACAAAGATATCATTCTTCTCACAAATATTTATTTTTCGGCAATTTTATCCAATGCGTCCAATGCTTCACCAGACAGTTTTATATCTGCACTGCTGATATTTTCAAGCAGATGAGCTGATGATGATGTCCCCGGAATCAGCAAAATATTCGGTGAACGGTGAAGCAGCCATGCCAGTGCTGTCTGCATTGGTTTACAGCCTAATTCTTCTGAAATTTCCGTAAGGATTGATGACTGCAGAGGATTAAAACCTCCAAGCGGAAAATACGGCACATATGCAATGCCCTGCTCTGCTAATTTATCAATCAGCATGTCATCTTCACGGTTAGCCAGATTATAACTATTCTGCACACACACAATGTCAGTTATTTTCTGTGCTTCTTCTATCTGCTCTGCTGTAGCATTACTAATACCAATATGACGGATCAGTCCTTTTTGCTTAAGCTCTGCAAGTGTTTCCATCTGTTTTGCCACAGAGTTATCAGTAGGCCCGAATTCAGTACCCATAACACGATAATTAACAATATCAAGTACATCAAGATTCAAATTACGCAGATTATCATGCACTGCCTGTGTCAATTCTTCGGGTGAATCAGCTCTCTGCCAGACTTTAGCTGACGGACGGACACATCCTATCTTAGTAACTATCACTAAATCTTTAGCATAAGGATGTAATGCTTTTTGTATAATTTCATTAGTAACATGCGGCCCATAAAAATCTGATGTATCAATATGATTTATTCCTGCTTCGACTGCTGTACGCAGGACTTTCACTGCCTCATCAGTATCTTTCGGCGGCCCCCATACTCCCGGCCCAGCAAGCTGCATTGCGCCGTAACCCATTCTTTGTACTGTAAGCCGTGAGTTTGAAAATGTAAACTGACCCCCTGCTGATACTGCTTTTGTTTTATCATTTAAATTCATATAAATACCTCCGTTTTTAATTTCCTGCTTCTTGAGAAAATAATTCTGATAACCAGAAAATCATATTACTTATATTTCAAATTATCTTCTCACAGTTCTTTGTAATTTCGACCAACAATTTCATATTATAAAGTTATTTGAAAATAATTCCATTTACTTTATATTGTATATTATATACAATTAACTGAAAAATTCCTATGTACTGTAATATGATATTTTTTCCAAAATCAATCATCTCATTGTACTATAGTACAATATTTCCCCAAAACATAAAGCAGCTCATAATTCAGGGACTGATCAAATAGAATTATCTATAAATAACAGGACAAATAAAGAAGTTTTATCAAGGTACCGCCTGTTATTTTTGACACGGCAATAAAAAAGTACAGTCTTAGTTCATCTGTACTCTTGTTTATTATTAATTAATTTTCACTTTTAAATACCGATTCTCAATATATTCTGATATCAAAAATCTCCAAAAAAGATTACATCCAACATTAGAATACTTAAGAAAATTTCCAATCCATACGGACAATAGAAAATAATTATTTTATTTTGCTTTATTGACCGCATGCCACTTGATTTTCTATCCATTTATTATATACCTGAGCCAATTCACGCCTGTTAGCCACCTCAGTTTTAATAAAAATATTATGTACGTGTGTTTTTACAGTACCTATAGATATATATAAACTTTCGCTTATTAGTTTATTATTCTTGTCCTCAAGCAGATGTTTGAAAACTTCCTGTTCCCTGACTGTGAAAAGATGTGCATCACAAAACAAATGGAATATATAATAATCATGTTCATCATCATTATTTGATTTATCTTTCATTCTAGACCTGTAATTATTCCTTGGAGATATTACACGTATATCCTCTTTTTCTCTGGAATCAAACATAAAGAAATTAAAAAAATAACTTATAATTATCATAGACTGGCTGATTCTAAGAATATCTTCCGAAAAATTTCTATTAGTAATATTTAGAATTGTATCTGAATAAACATCAATTTTGAAGATCACAAAACTATCTTCAATAAAAACAAGACACGACATTAAAAGCGTGTATTTCATTATTTTTTTATATTTGCCGAGAAGTTCGTTCTCCTTAATTATTTCATCATTTTTCAATATACTTAATATGTATATATTAAATAAAATAAAAAAAACATCTCCTGGTACATAAAACAGCCAGGATTTAAAAGCAGTCCTCTTCATTACAGGAATTATAAATAAAAATATAGTCAGAAGCCCTAAAGCAAAATACCATATTCTGGGATTTTTTAAATTTAAAAATATGCTGTTAATCATAATATAAACAGCTAAAATAGAAATTATGATCAATGTTTTATACGTAGGAACTGAAATAACAAGATTATTATATGAAATAGAAAAAGTATTTATGAACTCTGTCATATAGATCACAATATTATCAAATAAATATAAGCTAAACAAAATACTAACTGCAAAATAACAATTATTTTTTGTTTTCAAATAATAAAAGCCAGACAAAGTAAGTACAACACTATATAAAATTATCAAAAATACATTATAAATGAAAATTGTAACTTCCATTAACTTTTATCCTCCTAAAAATGAACCCATTTTTTTTAGACATTAAAATTATATCATACAACAAGAAATATGTAAATGAGAGTATTTTGATATTTTATTGGACGGATAAATAAAGAAGGTACAGGAAAAAAATTATTTAATAAATTAAAAAGCATCCTGAAAAGGATGCTTTTTTGACATATAAATTCTTATAATATTTGTTTTTATTATAATTTAACATACCAAATTCAAACCTTTTATTACAAATATTTTGATTTAGAGATTTACATAACCACCTGTGAACATCATATTTTTCTGCTGTCAAAAAACCGTTTTTTGCATTCTGATATAACTGAATTTTTTTAACAAATAATAAAACTACTACTGTGTTATTAAAGTTCCGCTTTCACCTTTAACTGCCTGCTGTACTTTTTCCAGAGAACATATCACTGCTTTTCTGCCAGTACCGCTTTTTACAAACATCATTGCAGCCTCTACCTTGGGAAGCATGCTTCCAGGTGCAAAATGTCCTTCATCACAGTATCTTTCAGCTTCTTTTACAGTCATCTCTGCCAGATCTTTTTGTTCCGGCTTTCCAAAGTTTACAGCTACCCTGTCAACTGCAGTCAAAATAAATAAATAGTCTGCTCCGACAAGTTCTGCAAGTTTTTCCGCAGCGAAATCCTTATCAATAACAGCAGAAACCCCCTCTAAAGTGCCGTCATCATTTTTAGAAACCGGAATACCGCCCCCGCCGCAGGCTACTACAATAAAGTTATTTGCAGTTAAATCCAAAACAGCATCCTTTTCTGCAATATCAATAGGCTTTGGAGAAGCAACAACCGTTCTGTAACCTCTTCCTGAATCTTCCACAAATGTCAGATCAGGATTTGATTTTTTGAGTTCATCGGCTTTTTCTTTTGTATAAAAACTTCCAATTGGTTTTGTCGGATTTGAAAAAGCTTTGTCATTTTTATCAACTATAACCTGTGTCACAACAGTAACAACATTACGCTTTACTTGTTGACTCAGAAGTTCTTTTTTTATTCCCTGCTGTAAATGATAACCAATATAACCCTGACTCATAGCTGTACATTCTGCAAGTTCCATTTCACAAACTTTGTCGTCAATAGCAGATGCCGTATCAAAGGCAAGTTTTATTGTCCCGACCTGCGGCCCGTTACCATGGCTTACAATAATCTCATGTCCGTCTTTTATAAGTCCAACTAATGGTTTTGCTGCTTTTTCTATCATTTCAATCTGCTCTTTAGGGTTATTCCCTAACGCATTTCCACCTAATGCAATAACAATTTTTGACATTTTCACGCTCCTTATTTTGCTTTTGGCATGTGCTGTGTTATACAGTGGACATTTCCTCCGCCGTACACCACTTCTTTAGTTGCAACACCTACAATTTTTCTGTCCGGAAACATAGCTTTGATCTGCTCTAATGCTAAGCTGTCATTTTCATCGCCATATTGAGGAACAATTACACCACCGTTTACAATTAAGAAATTCATATACGATGCTATACACACGTCACCATCTTCACGCGGCATAGTTCCTTCCACAGAATCAATAGCTTCTGCACCTTCTAATAAAATAGGTGTCTTAGTTAAACATAATTTGTGGACTTTTAATTTACGTCCTTTAGCATCAGTTGCCTCAGTCAGAGTTTTGTAAGCATCCTGTGCCTGCTGATAAAATGGGTTTGCGGGATCGTCTGTCCAAATACATGCAACTTCTCCAGGTTTAACAAAACATGCCACATCATCTATATGACCGTTAGTTTCTTCTGGATCAATTCCGTCTTTTATCCATATTACCTTATCTATACTTAAATAATCTCCCAATTTTTGTTCGATTTCTTCTTTAGTCATATGAGGATTTCTTCCTTCGCTCAAAAGACACATCTCTGTAGTAAGCAGCGTTCCTTCTCCGTCAGAATGGATAGAACCTCCTTCAAGTACAAATCCGTCTGTTCTATAGCTGTCTATACCTTCAATTTCACATACTTTTTGGGCAATCTGATCATCATTAGCCCATGGGAAATATAAACCGTCGACTAAACCGCCCCATGCATTAAATTCCCAGTCACAACCACGAATATCGCCTTTATCGTTGATAACAAACGTCGGACCGCAGTCACGAACCCATGCATCATCATTGCTGGCTTCTACAACACGAATATTTTTCGGAAGAATGTTTCTGCAATTTTTATATTGTGCATTTGATACTAAAACTGTAACCGGTTCGAATTCGCTGATAGCAATAGCTACATCCGCAAATGCTTTCTGGGCTGGTTTCCCGCCGTTTCTCCAGTTATCCGGTCTTTCAGGCCATATCATAAATACACATTTCTGTTCTTCAAATTCACCCGGCATTCTAAATCCGTCTTGTCTTGGTGTTGAACCTTCAATTCTTTTAGCCATTCTCATACTTCCTTTCAACTATCATTTTATTTTTTTAACTATAATTATCAATTCTCCTATAAAAATACATATAATTGCCCCTATTGTAATAGGCAGAGTTCCAGCCAGTGTTTCCGCATCGAAACTTAATGGAACCCCTGTAAATATAATTGAGATAATTAATAAAACCATTGGAGTCGCAACAAGAATTTTTAAAAATGTATCACTCCCTGAAACTTTAAAAGGTCTCTCTTTGTCAGGATCAATTTTACGAAGTTTATAGAAAGCTGGAAATACCGGTATATATGCAAGTAAGAACATAACTAAATTCAAGGCAAAGAAACTCCAAAACAAATCCTGATTAGGCAGTATCGGCGCTAACAGTAACACAATTGATGCAACAATACCGTTAATCACTGCTGTACCCACAGGCATGTCATTTTTCTTGCTTTTTCTTGCGAAAGCCTTCGGCAGATCTCCATTTTCTGCTGCATAACTCGCAGTGCTGTTTACCCCTAAAGACCAAGAAGTCATGTTTCCAAACAGAGTAAGTAAGAATAATACTGAAATAATACTAATAAACGGACCTGTCATTTTCCCTGTCATTAATTGAATAGCATCGATCAAACCGCTGCTTGTACTCACTTCAGAAGTAGGAATTGCTACCCCTATACCAAAAGCCGAGAAAATGTAAATTGCGGCTATAACAAGTCCGCCTGTAACAATGGCTTTAGGAATTTGTTTATTTGGGTTTTCCATATCTCCTGCAAAGGTACAGATAATTTCAAAACCTAGGAAGTTAAATAAAATTACTGAAATAAATGATAAACTGTGTAAATCAAATGAAGGCAGCAAAGATGAAACAGTGTATTCATTAGCAACACCTTTTGTAAAAGCAATATAAGTACCGATAATTCCTACAGTTACCGCAAGCAGAACTTTTATCACGGCAGCTCCGTTCAAAATCCATGTGCTGTCAGAAACCGGGAAAAAACTTATATATACTATTATCCAGACAAATGCTAATTCTATCAGTAATGACGGAATAAGTCCTATCTGCATGCCAGTCGCCAAAGATATTATCTCCGGAAACAATACTGCTAATGAGGCCATCCACAGAGGAAAATTAATCCAATAATACCACGAAACCCTTGAACCCCATTTTCTGCCAAATGCATTCCTTACCCAGTCATATATTCCTCCTTCACTATCATACGTAGTCCCAAGTTCTGACGAAATTAGACCGTATGGCAGTAAGAAAGTCAGCATTAGGAATATCCACCAAAAATATTGTGAATTTCCGATCGCTGCAACCGGTGCAGCTGCTTCTACAACAAATACAACACATATAACTGCCAGTATTGCATCTAACATTCTAAACTTCTTTTTACCTTGACCTGCTTCACTCATGAATAATACTCCTTTAATTACTTAGATTAGTTATAAAGTTTTTAAAAAATCGTCTAAATCTGTTTTAGCACTGTTATATTCATTATCATCAATTTTTTTAGCCTGCTTGTTCATGAAATAAACAAGTAATCCTCTTATTGATGTAAGTCTGTTTTCAGCTTCGTCAAATACTATTGAATAAGGAGCGTCTATAACTTCGTTTACTACTTCTTCACCACGAGAAGCTGGTAAGCAGTGCATAAATTTAACATTTGGAGATGCTTTTGCCATCATTGCAGGAGTTACCTGGTATTTAGGATAGAATATTCTCATACAGTCTTCTTTAGAACGTTCTGCATCATATAATCCATACCAAACATCTGTGTATACGAAGTCTGCATCTTTTAATGCCTCATCCTCATCTTCAGTAATAGTTATTTTTCCGCCAGATTTTTCACAGTTTTCTCTACCAATTTTCAAATAATCCTCATTTAATTGGTAACCTTTTGGTCCGTACTGCACAAAGTGCATTCCCATTTTTGTAGCAATAAACATAAGAGAAGCACATACCTGTGTACAGTCACCAACAAAAACAACTTTACAGTCTTCCAATTTTTTACCTTCTGGTAAGTGTTCTATCATTGTGCACAGATCTCCCATTTCCTGTGTAGGGTGATTATAATCCGACATTCCGTTTATTACAGGAATAGTTGCATGATTAGCTAAGTCATATACACTTTTATGTCTGTCTACACGAGCCATTAATATGTCTACTAATCTTGATAAAACAGCACTTGTATCTTCGATTGTTTCGTGTCCTCCCAATTGAATCTGACCCGGAGCCAGATATTGACCATGTCCTCCCAGCTGTTCCATTGCAGTTTCAAATGAAACTCTTGTTCTTGTAGATGATTGTTGAAAAATCATACCTAAAGACTTATTCTTTAGTAGTTGTGGATAATAACCTGCTTTTATGCAACGTTTAATTTTCAGCGAAAGGTTAATTATGTCCATTAGTTCCTCTTTTGTGAAATCAGTTGTTGTAATAAAATCTTTTTTTACTGCCATTGTTATTTCCTCCTCATATATAATAAAAGTTTTTCTAGTTAAGCCAATTCTATGACAAAAACCTAAGGTTTAAAATCAACTTTAGCGGTTTAATTTTATATATATCAGGGAATAATCCGCATAAACTTTTCTAAACTTTCATCTAAAACCCGTATTAATATTGAAATCAAATAATTCGCATGGAATAAAAATTTAAATAATTTTTTTGTGGATTATTTATTTTTGTTCCAAAATTATCTAAACTAACAAAAAATCCCTTGATCTATTTTAAAGAATACGAGGGATTTTTCATTTTTCTTATTGAGTTTCCTTCACAGATTTAATTTTTTCTCTCTCGGCAAATCAGACGAATATTTGCCATAAAATAAAAATCAGACTGATTTTATACGGTCTGAAGTACATTCTGTATGTAACATATTAATTTAAATAAAGCTTTTCTATGTAACATCTGTTCTTGAGGCAATATCTGAATAGTATGTATCCCTTTTTTTCTTTATGTCCCTTTATCTGTTGCTGAAATAAACTCCAAAATTTTTTGATAATCTAATTTGCATCAAAAGAAATTTTCCATTCTGACAGAATATAAATTATATCCGAAATAAAAAAAGAGCCTCCCGTGATTTTAATTCACCACGGGAGACTGCGTAAAACTATAAGTATACTTTGACAAAAATTCTGGTATTCCAAATTTTATATATATAAAATTTCTTTGCACAAATTCATTATTTTTACCATTCACCTTTAAAGCTGTCTACATTATTTTTATTTACTTCTACCTGTTTCATTTGTGTTACAGGCTCTACTTTTTCTCCTTTCAGGTATTTCACACCCGCTGTTATTGCAGTATATCCTTCTTCTACTGCTGACATATAAGTAGTTCCGTCAATTAATCCGCTTTTTACTGCATTTAATCCTTCTGTACTTCCGCCTAATCCGATTACCAGAACTTTATCTTTTAAATTAGCTTCTTTCAGAGCCATTCCTGCACCAATAGCTGAATTATCATCCTGAGCAATTATTACATCAATAGGCTGATTTTTTTGTATCAAATCTTCTACTATTTTTAAAGCCTGTTCTTTTTCCCAGTTGCTTGTCTGAGTATAAACAACCTCAAAGTTTTTATTTGTATCTAATGCTTCCATAACACCTTTTCTTCTGTTTATCTGCGGGCTTGTTCCCGGTCTTCCTTCAATAAGAACTACTTTCCCGCCTTTTTCACCCAAAAGACTTTTAGCCAGTTCTCCTGTCAGCTTTCCTGTTTCTACCTCATTTTGCCCGACATAAGTAATTAGTCCTTCATATTCCCCGTTTTCCTTATCTCCTATGGCATTTGTAAATGCTAATATAGGTATGTTTGCTTCATTTGCCATTCTAACTGCTGTTTTTGCCGCATTTGAATCTACAGCTGCTATAGCTATGAGATCTACTTTTTTAGAAATCATATCTTCTACCTGTGATAACTGTTTGCTTGCATCCCATCCGGCGTCACTGTATGTTACTTCTACGTTATGGATGGGTTACACTAAACTGGACAGAAAAAATAAGTTAATATAAAATAATTATGATAAAAGAGAAGGAGATAGAGAATGGCAGCTAAAAAAAGAAAGAGAAGAAATTACACATCCACTTTTAAAAAGCAAATAGTTCAGTTATACCAAAACGGGAAAAGTAAGTCAGATATAGCGAAAGAATACGATGTCCACATATCAGTTATTGGGAGATGGCTCAGCCAATATGATAATAGTGGATCTTTTAAAGAAAAAGAGAACAGAAGTGAATTGGAACTTGAAAATATCCAACTAAAAAAGAGAAATAAAGAATTGGAAATGGAGAATGATATCCTAAAGCAAGCGGCGCTGATCTTGGGACGAAAATAAATGTAATAAAAGCTAATATGCATAAATATTCAGTATCAGCAATGTGCCGTGTCCTCAAAATATCAAGAAGTACTTACTATTACAAACCTGTAAAAAAGGAAAATACAGATATTTTGGAACAGACAATAAAAAATATATTTAAAGATAGTAGAAATAATTACGGGACTCGAAAGATAAAAATTGAACTTTCTAAGTTAAAATATATAGTTTCAAGAAGAAAAATCAGTAGAATAATGAAAAAATCAGGTCTTGTATCAAGTTATACAAAAGCCAGTTACAAACCTGTCAATATGAAAATACCGGAAAATGAGACCGGTAATCTTTTGAATAGGGAATTTAAAAGTAAAAATC